>DATJXL010000118.1:0-21895 GCA_035500135.1 Kofleriaceae bacterium | reverse complement strand
TCGATCGATCCGCGAGTACGCGCAGCTGGTCTGGAACGTCGGGAGGCTCACGTGATCGCCCGGATCGCGATCGCGGTCGGCGTGCGCGCCGCGTGCGGCGAGCACGCGCCGCCCCCCGAGCCGCCGCGCGTGGCGAACACGGCACCGCGCGATGGCTTCGCGCTCGCGATCGTCTTCAACGGCCAGGAGCTATGGGTCGGCAACGACGAAGTCGAGACGGACCCGAATGCCGCATCTCCGGGGGCACTGCGCGAGCTCGAGCGCGGCCTCGACGCCCTGAAGCTCCCGCCAGACACCGACGTGATGGCCGTCGCGTACGCGACCGGTGCGCGCGTCGTGGTGCCGTGGACGCCCGCGGAGCGCATGCACGGCACGATGCTCGGCACGCAAAGGGACTACTACCAGAAGCTCGGTTCGGACTTCGTGCAGGGCGTCCAGGTCGCGCTCGACGCGCTCGAGCAATCGCCGAAGGCGCACAAGGCGTTGCTCGTGATCGGCGACGGGGTCGACACCAATCCGCCGGCCGCACAAGCGGCGCTCGCGTCTGCAGCTCGGCGCGCCGCCGACGCGCACATCGCGATCCGCGCGATCATCTGGAAAGGGCCGGCGAGCGGTGACGTCGAGGTCTATCACCTGATCACGCCGGATCCGAATCAGGTCTCGGCGTTGCAGGGGCTGCCATCGGCGATCGCGCAAGCGGTCGCCGAGCTCCAGCGCTAGTCCGATCAATCGGCGCCGTACAGCTCGAGCCCGGCGGTGACGAACCAGCCCCAGCCGTCTTGGTGCAGCGTGCCGGCGGAGACCACCGGACCGACCCCAGCGCGCGCGCCCGGCCAGTAGCGGCGATCGCCGCCGAGCCGCAGAGTTCCGCCGCCCAACACCGCCGTCGAGCCCCGATGATCGACGTCGACGAACGTCGTGAGGTGGCCGATCGGCCCGAGCGATCGTTCGAGCCAGCCCCCACCCGAATACGCGAACGTGTCGCCGGTCGTGAGCGTCGCTCCGCCCGACACGCCGATCACGGTGCCCCAGAACCGCGCGGCGATCCCGATCGGCCGCACCGCGACTCCCCAGTCGCCGTCGAGCCAGTACGCGGTCAGCGCACCATGCCATCCGATCGGCGCGGGCCGCGCGAGCTCGAGCGCGAACCGCCCCGCAAAGCCGGCGCCCGCGCTCGAATTGCCGGTCACGCGGCCGATCCCCGCGGTGGCCTCCACGGCCTGTGTCCAGCCGCGCGGGTCACCCGCGAGATGACCGGCGTACGGCGGCACCGCCGCGACCGTCACGCCGCCGGCGTGCGCCGCGAGCCACGCGAGCAGGTCGTCTTCGACATGCGTCGCGCGCTCGCCCGGCTCGTGCAGCAGATCGTGAAAGTAGCCGTCGTAGATGCGCAGCGTCTTGTCGGTCGCCGGCACGGTCGCGATCAGCGCGCGGCTCCCCGATGGCGCCGTCAGCCTGTCCGCGGTGCCGTGCATCGCGAGCACGGGCATCGTCAGTCGATCGACATCACGCCAGATCTCGTGCATCCCCTCGACCAATCCTGCCGCCGTGCTCGCCGGTGCCGGCGGATCCGAGACCAGCGGATCCTTCGCCATCGCATCTGCGTTCGCGGGATCCGACGAGAAGTCGCGATCGTCGAGCTTGAACGCCGGAAAATGCGGCGTCAGGAAGCCGCTCATCCGCGTCGCCGCGATCAGGAGCGGCGGCGCGTCGATCGCGATCGCCGGTCCGCTCAGGATCAAGCCCGCGAGCTTCGGAGCGTGCACCTCCGCCGTGCGCGCCGCGATCGCGCCGCCCATCGAGTGGCCGAACAGGAAGACGGGCTTGCCGGGCTCGCGCGATTCGACGAGCTTCAGGAACCGATCGGTATCGTCGACGTAGTCGTTCCAGTCGTCGGGCGCGACGCGCGGGCCGGCCGACCGGCCGTGCCCGCGCAGATCGTACGCGTAGACGTCGAAGCCGGCCGCCGCGGCTCGGCTCGCGAGATGCGCGTAGCGTGCGCTGTAGTCCTTGAGCCCGTGCACGATCACGAGCGCGCCTTTCACGTCTCCGCTGGCTGCCCACTTCCGCGCGAGCAGCTTCGTGCCGTCGCCCGCGACGAACACTTCCGTCGTCGAGCCTGCCGGCGGCGACGGATCGGGGCGTAGCGGCAGATCCGGCGTGTGCGCGCAGGCCGCGACCACCACCAGTATCGGCCACTTCAAACGGTCAGGCCCTTCTTGTACGCGAGCAGCTCCTTCTGCGTCTTCAACAGCAGCTGGTTGGTCTCGAGCAGCTCCTTCGTGCGCATGCGGACCTGGTTGGCGAGCCGCTCGCGCTCGCGCGCCTCGGTCTCGAGCATCTCCTGATACTTCACCTGCACGACCGCTTCGTCGGTCACGTTGCGCTGGATCTCGAGCGCGCCGACGGCGTTGCCAGCCTCGTCGGTGATCGGCACGGCCGACAGGATGAAGCGCAGCTTCTGGGTCTCGCCCGCGATGTTGCCGCTGATCTCGTCGAGCCGCACGTGGCGGTTGTCGGCCCAGCACTGCTGCGCGATGCACTCGTTCGCGCAGATGTTGAGCTCGAGCACCTCGAAGCAGTGCTTGCCCTTGAGACCGCGCGCGACCGCGCGCGGCAGCAGCGCGAAGAACGCGCGGTTGAAATCGACGATGCGACGCTCCGCGTCGACGACGAAATAGCTGTCGACGATCGCGTTCGACACGCGCTTGAACTCCGTCAGAAACTGCTGGAGCGCGGGCGCGACGTTATCCATCCTTGGATGGTAACCTAACGGCCGATGCGCGGGGGGCCGAGCATTTCGGTCAAGATGATCCTGACCACGACGCTGCTGATCGTCGTGACGGTCGTCGGCTCCGGGATCTTGAACGTCGTCAACGTGCGGCGGTCGTTCGACAAGTCGGAGCACGAACAGGTCAAGAAGTTCGAGGAGAGTCGGCGCGCGCTCGGCGAGTCGGGCACGCGCGTGTTCGCGCGCGCGATCCAGCAGCTGCTGATCGATCGCGGCAGCGACAAAGAGATCGAGAACGTCGTGCAGAGCACGGTCGCCGGCGACGATCGCGATGGCCAGAACGGCCAGCGCGATCTCGGCATCGCCCTCGCGTACGTGCTCGATCTCAACAAGAAGATCATCACGCACTGCATCGAGGGCGCGAAGGTCGACTGCAAGCTGTTCGACACGCACGCCGATCTATCTCCCGCACTCGGCCAGCTCACGACCGATAGCTGGAGCCAGGCGCTCGCGGCATGGCAGGCGAGCTCGGCGAGCGGCAACGAGGCGCTCGTCGAGATGAAGATCGAGAGCGGCGGCACGAAGTACCTCGTGTTCGCGTTTCCGGTGTTCGTCGGTGCGCCCGCGACCGCCGCCGGCGCGCTCGCCGATACGCCGCCCGCGCCGCGCCAGGGCTACGTCGTCCTCGGCTACGACCTGGCGCCGGTCGCGTGGTTCGAGCACGAGGCCGAGGAGCAGAAGGCCGCGGCATCGACGAACGCGCTCGTCTACACCGCCGCGGTCGGTGCGCTGTTCGCGCTGATCGGCACGCTGCTCGCGATCTTCCAGGGCCTGTCGATCTCGAAGCCGATCAAGCAGCTCGCGTGGAAGGCCGACCAGATCGCGCGCGGCGATCTCGACGCGCGCGTCGAGGTCTCGACCGGCGACGAGATCGGCCTGCTCGCCGAGAACTTCAACTTCATGGCCGATCAGATCACGCTGCTGCTCCAGCAGACCGCCGAGAAGGCGAAGATCGAGCAGGAGCTCGAGGTCGCCAAGGCGATCCAGGAGACGCTCGTGCCGAGCGACGCGGCCGTGCACAAAGGCACGCTCACGTTCGCGGGTTTCTACCAGCCCGCGGCGCAGACCGGCGGCGACTGGTGGACGTGGGCCGAGCTCGCCGGCGGCAAGATCCTCGTCGTGATCGGCGACGTCACCGGTCACGGCGTGCCGTCGGCGATGATCACGGCGGCCGCGAAGGCCGCGTGCGACGTCGCGCGCCACGTCCACGACGACGACGTCACGGTGACGCGGCTGCTCGAGATCATGAACCACGCGATCTTCGAGAGCGCGCAGCGCCGGTTCGTGATGACGTGCTTCGCGTCGATCGTCGATCCGAAGACGCGCACGATCACCTACGCGAACGCCGGCCACAACTTCCCGTACCTGTTCCGCCCGGGCGAGGGCAAGGGCGAGTTCGGATCGCTGATGATCCGCGGCAACCGCCTCGGCGACGACCCGAGCTCGAAGTACGAGGCCAAGACGACCGACCTCGTGGCAGGCGACGTGGTCGTCTGGTACACCGACGGTATCGTCGAGTGCGAGAATGTCGCGGGTGAGGAGTACGGCGAGAAGCGGTTCCGCGCGTCGGTGCGCAAGGCCGCCGCACTCGACGCGCGCGAGATGCGCGACGCGGTGATCGGCGACGCGACGACGTTCTTCGGCGACGCGCCGCGCAAGGATGACATCACGATGGTGGTCGGGAGGATCCATTGACGAGGTACGTCGCGGCAGCGATCGTCGTCGCGATCGCGGGCGTGGCGGTCGCCGCCGTCGAAGACGACCTGCGCGACGGCGACAAGTACTTCGAGCAAGGCGAGTGGAAGAAGGCCGCGGTCGCGTACGATCGCGCGATCAGCAAGGCGCCCGGCGAGGTCTCGGCCGAAGCGTACGGCAAGCGCGCCGCGATCTTCATCATCTTGAAGGACATCAAGGGCGGGCTCGACTTCATCGCGCGCGCGAAGGCCCGCTACCCCGCTGCACCCGAAGTGCTCGAGCAAGAGGCGCTGCTGTTGTGGGAGACCGAGAAGCGCGACGAGGCGGTCAAGGTCGCCGAGAAGGTCGTCGCGCTGCGCCCGCAGACGTTCTCGAACGAGAAGATCATCGGCGAGTACTACGCGTCGCGCGATCCGGTGAAGACCGCGGCCGCGTTCGAGCAGTACCTCGCGCATCGCCCGGCGGAGCTCGAGCAGGGCGACGTGCTGCCGCGCATCCGCCTCGGCTTCGCGTACCTCGCGAACGCGCATCGCGACGTCGGTGACGGCGAAGATCCGCAGGCGATCGCGCTGTACGGCAAGGCGGTCGATCAGTTCGAGCTCGTCGAGCGCAAGTTCGGCAAGAAGCCGAACGCGCAGGTCAACGCGGACAACGGGCTGTGCGCGGCGTACGCCGGCCTCGGCAAGTGGGATCAGGCGACGACCGTGTGCGAGCGCATCACGGCGAATGCGAAGCACGTCGATCCGACGGGCTCGGCGTGGTTTCACCTCGCGAAGGCATACCTCGCGCGCAACCAGACCAAGAAGGCGCGCGCCGCCGCCGGCGAGTTCGCGAAGGTGCGCAAGGGCGAGGCGCGCGCGCAGATGCTCGTCGGCGACACCTACTTCGCGGAGCGCGACTGGAACAGCGCGCTGCAGGCGTACCTCGCGGCCGAGAAGCTCTTGCGCTCGAACCAGGCGCGCGATCAGGTCGCGCTGTCGATCCAGCTCGGCAAGACGTATCGCCGGCTGCCCGCGCCGACGAGCGGCCCGAACACGAACCTCGACAAGGCGATCGAGAAGCTGTCGGCCGCACAGGCCGCGAACCCGGCGAGCCTCGAGCTCGCGGCCGAGCTCGGCCAGGCGTACGTCGACGCCAACCAGGACGCGAAGGCATCGGCGCTCGCCGATCGCGTGCTCGCGAACCCCGCGGTCGCGTCGGCGCCTGGCGATCGGCGCGCGGCCGTGCTCGTGATCGCGGGCAAGGCGCTGTTCAACGAGCAGAAGCTGCGCGACGCGCGCAGCCGCTTCGAGGCCGCGCAGCAGCTCGAGCCCAAGAACATCCAGATCCAGCGCGCGCTCGTCGAGACGATCGACGAGCAGGCGTTCGAGATGATGAAGGATCCGAAGGCGGCGCAGTCGCTGCTCGAGCAAGCGCTCGCGGTCGATCCGCAATCGCCGTCGACGCGCACGAACCTCGCGATCCTCGCCATCGATCGCGGCGATTGCGACAACGCGCGCCCCGAGCTGGTCAAGCTGCGCGACGTGCGCGGTGCCGACGTCGTGCTCGTGACGCGCCTCACCGGGCGCGCCTATCTGTGCGGCGCGCATCCCGACGTCAAGGCGGCCGAGCAGGCGTTCTCCGCCGCCGAGAAGGAAGCGAAGAAAGCGAACGCGCAGCTCTTGCTCGCCGAGATCTACACCGAGTGGGCGCCGCTCGAATGGGACACCCAGCTCGACGACGCAGTCGACAAGCTCGAGCTCGCGGTGCAGATCGGCGGCCAGGAGCCCGAGCTCGCGCCGGCCGCGAAGCGCAACCTCGCGCTCGCGCTGTATCGCCACGGCTGGAAGCTGCTCGGCGCCGGCAGGGCGCCCGAAGCGGCCTCCGACTTCGAGCGCGCGACGCGCGATCCGTCGGTCTTGCGCGGCACCGAGCCGTACGCGTTCGACTTTTCGTTCGCGCTCGCGCTGCTCGACGCCGGCCGCGCGCAGGATGCGGCGAAGCTGTTCCGCTCGCTCGCGACGCGCGGTAACCAGGCGGCGTACTTGAAGGGCGCGTACGCGAAGATCGGCGCGCAGTTCTTCGCCGCCTACGCGACGTATCGCACCGCGACCGGCGCGGCCCGCCAGGCGGCGTGCGGCGATCTGTCGAAGCTGGAAGGCGAGCTCGGCGCGCGCGCCCACGAGCTCGTCGCGTCGTGCTGGGAATCGGTCGCGTTCGACGAGTGGAAGGCCGGGAACGTCGGAGCGTCGAGCCGCGCGCTCGCGACCGCGGACCGGTCGGCGAGCGCGGACCAGAAGCGGCGGCTCGGCATGGATCGCGCGGCGCTCGCGCTCGGCAAGGACAAGATCGGCGAGCTCGAGGCGCTCGGCGGAAATCCACCCGAGTCGCTGGTCGATCTCGGCATCGCGTACGAGCTCGCCGGGCGGCCGAAGGATGCGTACGACGCGTGGCAGCGCGCGAAGGCACGCGGCGTGGCCGCGCGCGATCTGCAGAAGTGGATCGACGCGAAGAAGAGGATCTATGGCTATTAGGAGCTGGGCCGTGGGCTTCGGGCTTTGGACTCTGGCCGCCGTCGCCACCGCCCATGCGCAGCCGGCGACGCCGCCGGCCAAGCTCGTGCTCGGGATCTACGCGCCGTCGGTCGAGTTCGGCACGTCGCAGGCGCGGCTCGCGTACGTGCAGGGCCTCGCGAAGGCGATCGAGCAGAACGTCGGCGTGCCGGTCGAGGCGCAGTCGTACGCGTCGCTCGCGGCGCTGCGCAAGGACAACGTCGATCTCGCGATCGTCGACGCGCAGTGCATCGCGATGAATCCGAGCTGGAAGCTGCTCGCGAACGCGAGCATCGGCGGCGGCACGTCGCGCGAGTGGGCGCTGTTCTCGGGCGCCGGCGACACGATGCAGGGGCTCGCCGGCAAGAAGCTCGCGTTCGTGCAGACCGGCTGTAACGACGCCGGCTTCGTCGACAACACGATGCTCGACTCCGAGGTCGACGCGACGTTCTTCGGCGCGCGCGTCGGCGAGAAGGAGCTCGAAGGCGCGGTCTCCGACGTCGCGTCGTACAAGACCGCGCAGGCCGTGTTCGCGCCAGTCGATGCCGGCAAGGGCTTGAAGAAGCTGTTCTCGACCGGCTCGGTGCCGAACCCGGGCTTCGTCGCGCTCTCGCCGAAGCTCGGCGCGCTCGCCGACAAGGTGTCGGCCGCGGTCGTCGCTTACGGCGGCCACGGCGCGATCGCCGGCTGGTCCGCACCATCGCGCGAGCCATACGCCGCGCTCGCCGCTCACCTCGGCCGCGTCGTCAAGGCCGGCGTCCTCGCCACGCCCGAGCCCGTTCATCTCGACGTCAAGGACGTCTTGATCGAGCCGCCGACCCTGCGCGACAGCGCACTCGCGACCGTGCGCCACCACTTCGTGCGCGCGGTTGCGCAGCGCATGGAGTGAGCAGGGCAGCGGGCGTTCGGCGAGAACGCGCACACGGCGAGAATGCGAACGCTCGATGACGATCACCTATCGCGAAGCCACGATCGCGGATGCCGAAGCACTCGCCCGAATGCACCGCCATGCGGTCGGGGGTTATGCCGGCGTCTACGAGCCGACGGTGCTCGACGCGTGGAACGAAGGGCACACCACGGCGCGCTGGGAAGCACGAATCTCAAGCCCTGCCCTGTTCGTCATTGCCGAGCTAGACGGCGAGCTCGTCGGCTGCGGCGGACTCGTTGACAATCGCACTGGCTTGTACGTCCATCCGCAGGCACAGCGGCGTGGCATCGCACGAACGATCTTTGCCGACCTCGAAGCCCGCGCACGTCGCCGCGGGATCACTCTCTTGGAGCTGTCTGCGCCCGAGCCCGCGGTCCCGTTCTACACCGCGATGGGCTTCGAGCGCCTGACCGCGAAGGCGCAGCGATTCGGCGAACGCGCTGCGCTCACGGTCGTTGACATGCAGAAGCATCTGACGTGAGCGGCGCTCGCGATCTCGCCAACGGCGGCGCGATCGCGCAACACACCTCGGCCGCGCGCAGTTCCGCAGCGCGCTGTTCGCGAACCGCACGTAGACGCCACCGTGGGCGATCTCCCGGGAGGTTGTGGATCTGCACATAGCGCGCGAGGACATGTCTGAGCACGGCCGAGGTTGTGTTGCGCTAGCGCCGCCGTGTGCGCGTTCTCGCCGAGCGTCCTTCTCGGATCTCTTCACCGCCCCTGCGTCATCCGCAGCATCACGAACGGCGTCTTCCAGATGATCGCGAGCTCGGTTCGCAGATACGTGCCGAGCTGCTCGAGCGACGCCGTGTACGCGAGGTCGTACAGGAGCTTGATGCGCATGTCGTCGGCGAGCGAGCCCTTCGCGTCGTCGAGTTGCCACGGGTTCTGCAGCGTCCCCGCCAGCTTCCCGATCTCGCTGCCTTCCGGGATCGAGCCGGTGTAGCCCAGCGAGATCTGCGCGAGACCGGTGATGCCGGGCTTGACGTCGCGCATCCGCTCCTCGAACAGCGGGATCGCGTACGAGAGGTCGCGCAACAGCTCGGGGCGCTCGGGGCGCGGGCCGACGAGGCTCATCTTGCCGCACAGCACGTCCCAGAACTGCGGGAGCTCGTCGAGCCGCGACCGGCGCAAGAACCGTCCGACGCGCGTGATCCGCGGATCATCGGCGCCTGCCAGGACCACGCCCGTCTTCGCCTCGGCGTCGGGCACCATCGTGCGGAACTTGTGCATGTGGAACTCGTCGAACACGAGCTTGCGCACGCCGCGCTCGCGCGTGATCGCGCGCAGGCTGCCGGCGCGGCGCTGGCGATACAGGATCGGCCCCGGCGAATCGATGTAGATCGCAGCCGCGATGATCGGCACGAGCGGCGCGGTGAGCGCGAGTCCGGCGGCCGCCGCGACGATGTCGATCGTCCGCTTGGCGACTCGAACCGCGGGCAGCATGCGGGACCCTAGCATGCGCTCCGAAATGTCGGTGCTATTCTCGCGACCGTCGTGGCGCCGATCCGTTTCAGCCTTCCCGGTCTGTTGCGCTATCGCGCACTCGCGGTGCGCGTCGTGGCGGAATCGGCACGGCTCGTATCGCGCTCGTCCGTACACGACCCGAACGATCCGTTGGCCCACGACGTGCGAGACCCGTTCGATACCGCCGTCGTGTCAGCGTTCGCGGAGATTTTCAACAACATCGTCATTCACGCGTACCACCGCAAAGGCGGTGGCACGATCGAGATCGCGATCACGCCCAGCGAGCGCGAGCTCGTCATCGAGCTCGTCGACCACGGCAGCACGTTCGATATCGACGGCGTGCCCCCGCTGCCGGCCGAGCTCGACGCGGCCGCGCTGCCCGAAGGCGGCATGGGCATCCACATCGCGAAGACGATGCTCGACGACATGACGTACGAGCCCGGGCCACCCAACCTGTGGCGTTTGTGCAAGAGGAGCTGACGCGTGCCGACCACCCTGTACGACGTTGTGCGTGACGATCGCGAGACCCGACTCACCGTGCGCGGCTCGCTCGACATCAACAGTGCGCCGCAGCTCGCCGAGGAGATCGACCGCATCGTCGCGGGCAAGCCGCCCAAGGTCGTGTGCGACCTCGGCGCGCTCGAGCTCATCGACAGCTCGGGCGTCGCCGCGCTCGTGAAGCTCTACAAGGGTGTGCGCGCGAGCGGCGGCGCGCTCGCGATCACCGGCACGCGCGACCAGCCGCTCGCCGTGTTCAAGCTGCTACGCATGGATCGCGTGTTCAACCTGTAGGCGAGCCGTGCGCCTGCGCGTCCTCGCGATCACGAAGATCTTCCCGAACGCGGCCGAGCCGCTGTCGGCGCCGTTCAACCGCCAGCAGTTCGCCGCGCTGCGCGAGCGCTGCGACCTCGACGTCATGGCGACGATCCCGTGGTTCCCGGGCGCGCGGCTCGTCGCGCGCTGGTCGAGCGCCGGCAAGCTCGCGGCCGTGCCGCGCCGCGAGACCATCGCCGGCATCGCGGTGACTCACCCGCGCACGATGTTCGTGCCGCGCGTCGCGCATGCCGCGTGGGGGCCGCTGTACGCGGCGTCGATCGCGCCCGCGCTCGCGCGCTATCGCGACAAGGTGGATGTCGTGCTCGGCTCGTGGGCGTATCCGGATGGCTTCGCGGCCGTGATCGCGGCGCGCCTGCTCGGCGTGCCCGCGGTCGTGAAGCTGCACGGCTCCGACGTTCACCTGAACGCGCGGCTCCCGGGTGCGCGCCGCATGATGACGTGGGCGCTCCCGCGCGCGGCGCGGGTCGTCGCGGTCAGCCGGCCACTCGCCGATGCCGTCGTCGAGCTCGGCGTGCCGCGCGAGCAGGTCGCGGTCGTGATGAACGGGGTCGACGTCGAGCTGTTTCACCCGCGCGACCGTGCCGCCGCGCGCGCCGAGCTCGGGCTTCCGATCGACGGACCGCTCGCCGTGTGTGTCGGCAACTTGAAGCCCGAGAAGGGCGTGCTCGATCTCGTCGACGCCTGGCAGCACGTTCCGGATGCAGCGGCTTGCCTCGCGATCGTCGGCGGGGGCCCGCTGCGCGCGGAAGTCACCGCGCGTGCCGCGGCGAGCCGCAACGTGCGCGTGATCGGTCCGGAGCCGCTCGCGCGCATCCCGCTGTGGCTGGCCGCCGCAGACGTGGTCGCACTCCCGAGCCACAGCGAGGGCACGCCGAACGTCGTGCTCGAGGCGCTCGCGAGCGGGCGGCGCGTCGTCGCGACCGCCGTCGGCGGCGTGCCCGATCTGATCACGACCGAAGCGCTCGGCGCGCTCGTCCCGGCGCGCGAGCCGGTGCGGCTCGGCGACGCGCTCGCCCGTGCGCTACGCAGCCCGTACGACCCGGCCGAGGTCGCTCGTCTCGGTGCGCGCGGCACCTGGGCCGCGAGCGCGGCCGCGCTGCACGACGTGCTCGCAGCTGCGTGCGCTGCTAAACCCCCGCGGTGAAGCGCGAGCGCGCAGGCGACGAGTGGTACGAGACGGAAGACTCGACGCGGCGCGGGATGGTCAGCGAGCTGCAGCGCATCCGCCGCCGGTTGCGCGCGCGGCCCGTGCCCGTGCTCGCGCTCGCGACGGTGGTCGCGACGTCGATCGTCTACCTCGCGGCGACGCATCGCGCGCCGATCGAAGCCGAGATCGTGCTCGCGCTGACCGAAGGCAACATGTCGACGAAGAGTCACGACGCGATTCCGGTCGACGACCTGCGCCAGTACGTCGACGGCGTGCTCATCCCCGACGGCAAGCTCGGCGAGCTGATCGAGCGCCGAGACCTGTACCCGCTGCGCGCGCGGCTCGGCTTGCCGTACGCGATCGAGAAGCTCCGCGGTCAGATCGAGATCGCGATCTGGAAGAACACGTTCACGTCGTATGAAGAAGGCGAAGGTCAGTCGGCGCGCATCGGCATCACGGTTGCAGACCGCGATGGCGACCGCGCGTACGACCTCGCGCGGGACCTCGCCGCGATCGTGATGGACACCGCACGCGAACATCGCCAGGAAGTGAACGCGCGCCTCGCCGCCGAGATCGGCGCGCATCGCGACGGCCTGGTCGCGCGGCTCGCCGCGATGTCGCAACAGACGGCGGCGAAGCAGGCCGAGCTGCTGCGCGCCCGCGCACGGCGCGACGAAGGTGTGGCGCAAGCGCTCGCTCTCGAGATCGTCGAGATCGATCACGAGCAGAAGTCAGCGGAGAAGGATCTCGCCGACATCGCTGCGAGCCAGGACGCGCTCGCCGATCGAATCGCGGCCGCCGGACTGGACACCAAGCTCGCGATCGTCGAGGAGCACCGTCCGCAGCGCTCCGAGCACCGCGGGTTCGTGATCGCGATGGTCGCGATCGTGATCGCCGTCGGTTCGTTGATCGGCTCGGCGCTCGTGATCGGCGCGTTCGACTCGCGCGTGCACGACAGCGACGACGTCGCGCGGCTCGGGTTGCCGCTGCTCGGGAGCATTCCGTCGTTTCGAGGCGACCACGTCGGGTCGCTCGCCGCACGCGGCGCCGCGCGTGCCCGCCTGACCACGGCTGCGAGATGGCGATCCCATCGCTAGGCCCGCGCGATCGCCTGCAGCGGCTCGTCGACCTCGGTGGCAAGACGATGCGCTACTGGTGGCTGATCGCGGTGTTCGCGGTCGGCGGCGGCGCGCTGTCGCTCGCGTTCGCGCTGACGCGCGCACACAACTACCAGTCGTGGGCGACGCTGTTCTACCAGGAGCGCATCCAGTCGAGCCTGCTGTCGAACCGCGAGGAGGTCGTGCAGCGCAACATCGCGGATCGCTACCGCGAGCTGTTGTTCGCGCGCGCCGAGCTCGCGCCGATCGTCGCCGACCCCGAGCTGAACCCGTTCGGCGACGTCGACGATCCCGAGCTCGCGATCGACAAGCTGCGCAACCAGATCCACTTCGAGGCGCGCGGCGTCAACGCGTTTCGCATCGTCTACACCGACACCGATCCAGATCGCGCGAGGGCGGTGACCGAGCGGTTGACGAAGCTCCTGCAAGATCGCGACGAGGCGCTGCGCAACGATCAGGCGCAGGCGACCGTCAGCTTCGTCACGACGCAGAAGGAAGAAGCCGCGGCCGATCTGCGCAAGCGGGAGCAAGCGCTCGCCGAGTTCCTCGCGAAGCACCCCGAGTTCGTGCAGGACCCGAACACGCAAGGTGAAGGCGCAGCCGTGCGCGCGATTCGCAACAAGCCGGCGCAGACCGGCAACCCGCGGCTGTACGCGCTCGAGCGCCAGCGCGAGCGGATCCAGGCTCGGCTCGACGCGCCGCCCGACGCGCCGGCGATCCGCGTCGTGGTGCCGCCGTCGCCCGAAAAGATCGCCGCCGAAGCGGTCGTCACCGAGGCCCAGCGCGAGCTGTCGGCTGCGAACCGCGAGCTCGAGGAGGCGCTCGCGAAGTACACCGACAAGCACCCCGCGGTGGTCAACGCGAAGGATCGCGTCGAGGCCGCGCAGCAGCGCCTGCGCCACGCACAAGCCGCGGTACCGCCCGACGTCGAGGCGCCGGTCTTGCCGGCGACGCCGGCCGACCGCGACAAGCTGCAAAAGCAGCTCGGCGAGCTCGAAGGTCTGATCGCGGCCGAGCAGAAGCACTCGCCGACCAAGGGCGAGACCGCGAGCGCCGACGCGAGCACGAACTGGGTCGTCCAGCTCGAGACGCAGCACGCCGATCTGCGCCGCGCCGTGAACGAGGAGCGCGAGCGCGTGCAGTCGCTCGCCGACAGCGTGTTTCGCGCGCAGATGGATGCGAGCACGAAGCTCGCAGAGGCCGGCGGCCGACTCACCGTCGTCGATGCCGCGTTCAAGCCGGTGCAGCCGACCGGCCCCGGCAAGACGATCTTCCTGCTCGCCGGCATGCTCGTGTTCCTGTCGCTCGGCGGCGGGCTCGCGGTCGGGCTCGCCGCGATCGACGACCGCCTGTATCGCGGCGCGGACATCGACCAGGCCGGGCTCGCCGTGCTCGCCGTGATCCCGCCGGGCCCGCGCGGCCGCGAGCGCCGCGCGCGCGAGCGTGCGCACGCGAAGGACCGCAAGAAGCGCGCGCGCAAGACGAAGGTCAAGGCGGTTGCATGAGGAAGCGCTCGTCGCCGCCGTTGCTCACGCAGCCGATGATCGCGATCGACGAGGCGGGCAACGAGACGCAGATCGAGCACGCGGTCGGATTCGTCGCGCCCAAGCCAAAGCTGTCGGGACCGGAGCCGGAGATCGCGCTGGTCCAGCACGCGATGCCCGAGGACGAGCTGCCCGATCCGCGGCTCGCGCTCGTGCTCGATCCCGACTCCGAACGCGCGGCGGCGCTGCGCGTGCTGCGCCATCACCTGCTCGAGCTCGACTGCCCGCAGGTCGTCATCGTGTCGAGCCCGCTGCCGGAAGAGGGCAAGACGACCGTCGCGATGAACCTCGCGCTCGCGCTCGCCGAGTGCGGCCGCGCGCGCGTCTTGCTCGCCGAGGCCCACCTGCGCCGCCCGCAGCTCGCGGCCGCGTTCCGATTGGTCCCGCCGTGGTGCTTCGCGGAGCAGCTCGCGGCGCATCGCGGCCAGCCACTCCTGCCGTGGAGCCTTGTCGACATCCCGCAGCTGTGGCTGCACGTCGCCGCGATCAATCCGCGCACCGAGAAGCGCCAGCTGCTCGACGCGCCGGCGTTCGCGATCGCGATGGAGCGGCTGCGACTCGCGGGCTACGATCACGTCGTCGTCGATGCGCCGCCGGTGCTCGGCTCGGCCGACGTCAATCTGATGGCCGATGCCGCCGACGCGGTCGTGCTCGCCGCGCGCGCGCGACACACGACCGCGCGCGATCTGCGGCGCGCGGTCGAGCAGATCGGCGAACCGCGCGTCGCCGGCGCCGTGCTCGTGAGGTGACTATTTCGCGAGCTCGGCCTTGCGCGCGTTCGCCTCGTCGACGGTCATCGACCTGTACGCCTTGGTCTTGGCGGGCTCGCCGTACTTCTGCCACTCGGTGGCGGTGAGAGGTGCGGCCGCTGCGGCCTGCGGCGTGAGCGTCACGCCGCGGTCGTGCGCTTCCTGGATGCGTGCCTCGGTGACCTGCTGGATCACCTTGAGCATCGCCTCGTCGACCGCGAACATGCCGGCCGCCGGCGAGTAGTCGGCGCCGCACGAGCTCGAGCCGCCCATCACCGACATGCCCTTGTCCGAGTGGACGTGGAACATGCCGAGCCCGGGCGTGATGCCGTGGCCAGTGCCGGCGTCGAGCTTGCCGGTGAACACCTTGCTGCCTCGCGCGTCCGTGATCGTGATCGCGTTCTTGTCGTAGTACGAGAACAGCCATACCTGTTCGGACGTGGTGACGGTGAAGTCGTTGTCGATGCCGCCGCCGTCGTGGCCGGTCGCGAAGTGGTGCTCGGCGTAGCCCTTGCCGTCGTGATCGTACGCGGCGACCTCGAGCTGGATCGGCTTGTCGCTGTGCACGCGCACGTAGCGGTCGCTCAGGTACAGCGTGTGGATGCCATGCGACTTGACGTCGCCTGCGAAGATCGACTTGCCACTGTCGACATCGGTGACCGTGACGTGCGCGGTATCGTCGAGCGCCATCAGGTCGAGATCGTTCGCGCCCTGCGTGAGCGCGCCGACGAACGTGTAGAAGTCGGTTCCGTTGCCGCTGCCGGTCACCGATGGCACGATGAAGCCCTCGTCGTAGTAGACCTCGACCTGTACCGGGCTCTTCGTCGACGAGATCTCGACCGTGCTGTTGCCGAGCGACGCGAGCGCGTCGGATCTGAGCTCGAGGCGGCCGCCGGCCGCGAGCGACTTCTGCGCGAGCAGCTTCTGCGTCTTCGTCGCGTGGATCGAGACGTCGGCGGCATCGGGCGCCCACACGACCATGCGGACGTCGGGCGAGTACGTCGAGCGCGGAAGCTGCGTGAAGAAGTGATCGCTGCGGAAGCGACCCTCTTGATCTTTCAAGAAGTAGCCGACCGCTTCGCACGACGAAGGCGTGCCGACCAGGATCGCGGCCTTCTTGTCGGAGAGCAGGCCGAACACGCCGGCGCCGGTCGGGACGGTCTTGCTCTCGCCGATGCCGATCGTGCCTTCCCAGATCGTGCCGGCCTGGCGCTTCGTCAGCGGATCGGCGAGCGACACGATGCGAACCTTCGTCTTGTCCTCGTAGCCGTGGATGACCGCTTCGGATGCCGTGTAGAAGTACGTCGTGTACATCTGGTCGCCGGCGGGCGTCTTCGACGTTTGCACCAGCGGCGTGCCCGGATTCGGCTTTTGCGGCTCGCCCGGCTTCGCGTGCGGCACCGGCTGCGGGGCGAGCTGAAGCGGGTGAGCTTCGACGTTCGAGTGATCGCTGCAGGAGGCGAGCAGTAGGCACGGGACGAGCCAGATGCGCATGGGCCCTTCAACGCGCAGCGGCGCGGTTCGATCTAGGCGCGCTAGTAACAGCGGGCGGCGAGGTCGAGCAGCTGGCGGCGGGCCGCTTCCCAGGCCGCGTCGTCGGCCGGCCAGGCCGGGGCCGCACCGTCGGGTGCATCGCCGAGCGCGCGCGGCACCATGCGCGCCGCGAGTTCGGCCGTGTCGTCGGGCGCACACCGCGCCGCGAGCTCGAGCAGCGCGCGATCTTCGAGGCCGCGGCGCAGCGCGGCAAGCCGCAGCGTGGGCAGGCAGCCACCGGGCGCCGCCATCGCGAGCACGCCGTCGAGGTTGCCGTGGTCGTCGCCCGAGTCGAAGCTCGTGGCGTCGAAGTCGGGGTCGAGCGCGCCGCGCCGGTTGTGGCGGTCGTGCCAGTACAGCGCGTCCCACGCGTACCAGACCGCGATGTGCCACCGCCACGCGATCCAGCCCCACGTGCGCGTGCCCGGTGCCTCGGCATCGAGCACCATCGAACCGGCGTGTGGTGGCGTGCCGTTGTACGTCCAGCGCATGAAGCGATCGGACGCACGCGCGTGCGGAGCGATGTAGAGATCGATCGCGTCGCCGTACTCGGCGTGTGGATCGTCGGTGACTGCGAACAGGAAGCGACCCGGACCGCCGCCGGCGTCGTGCGCGGCGTCGGCGAGCATGCGCACGTTCGCGCGCGCCGCGACGCCGTGCGGCTCGTCGATCGGGATCGCGAACGGCACCTGGCCGGTGCCGGCGGTCGCCGCGATCCACGCGCGCACGTCGTCGCGCGCTTGCGCGGGCGTCGCGCCGATCACGGCCGGCACGAACGGCGCGCCGGCGAGCAGCTCGCGCCGCGCCGGCCACGCGCGCGCCGGCAGATCCGGCGACAGCAGCACGCCTCGCGCGCGGAACATCGCGATGCACGCGCGCTCGGCCGCGCTCGGCGCCGTGTTCGAGCCGCCGAGCTCGCGCGCGTCGTAGTACGCCCACACCGCCGGCGGCAGCGGCCGCAGCTCGACCGGTGCGACCGTCAGCGTGACCGGAAAGCGCCGCGCGCCGACCGCGAGCACGCCGGTCGTCGAGGCATCGGCCGCGATCTCGAAGTACGCCGGATCGGTCGCGGGTGCGTGCGCCGCGACCAGCCCGTCGGGATACAGGCCAGCGCCGTGCGAGCCGCCATACATCGCGGTCGACGGGCGCACGACCCGGTACGCGCGCGTCTCGAATGCCTCGACCTGCGCGCCCGGAAGCTCGAGCGTCACGGGAGCAGCATCGCGATGCCAGACCTGGATGCCGATCGTCTCGCCGCGCGCCGCGACGAGCGCCACGCGGGATCCGTCGAAGTACGGCGACTCGGGCGGGAGCGCGTCGCCGACCCGGAGTCGCGCTGACTCGCCGAGAATCTGCAGCTCCGGCTCGTCGCGATGACACGCGGGCACGAGCGCGAGCGCACACGTGACGAACGCGCACGTTAGCGCGACACGCGATGCGCCAGTAGAACTCGACCAGCCATGACCGAGCGCGCGCCGATCATCGCCTTCGCGAAGGACTGGCACGAGGATCCCACTTCGAACCATCACGTGCTGCGCGAGCTCGCGAAGACGCGCCGCGTGCTGTGGCTGAATTCGATCGCGACGCGTCGGCCCGCGCTCGCGAGCTCGCGCGACCTCGGCAAGATCCGGCGCAAGCTCGGCGAGCTCGCACGCGGCCCGATCAACGTCGAGAACGATCTGTGGATCGCGACGCCGATCGTCCTGCCGTTCCCGCACAGCCGCACCGCGCGCGCGATCAATCGCCGCGTCCTGCGCGCCATCATCGGCGCGCTGCGCGCCCGGCTCGGCATCCGCGATTTCCAGCTGTGGACGTTCTTGCCGAATGTCGCAGACTACGTCGGAACGCTCGGCGAGCAACTCGCGGTCTACTATTGCGTCGACGAGTGGTCGATGTTCGGCTACCTCGATCGCACGCACACCGTGACGGCCGAGCGCGCGCTGCTCGCGAAGGTCGACGCGGTGTTCGCGATCAACGACGCGCTCGCGGGCAAGAAGCGCGCGCTCAATCCGCGCACGTTCGTGGCGCCGCACGGCGTCGATCACGAGCTGTTCGCGAGCGCGCTCGATCCGGCGACGCGCGTGCCCGACGACCTCGCGGCCCTCCCCGAGCCGCGCATCGGCTTCTACGGCACGCTGCGCGACTGGGTCGACCTCCCGCTCCTCGCCGCGATCGCGCGCGCGCGGCCGCGCTGGTCGATCGCGCTCGTCGGCCAGGAGCTGTGCGACACGACCGCGGTGCGCGGCCTGCCGAACGTGTACTTGCTCGGCCAGAAGCGCCACGACGAGCTGCCCGCTTATTGCAAGGCGTTCGCGGTCGGCATGATTCCCTATCGCAACGACGAGCGCATGGCGTTCGTCAATCCGCTCAAGCTTCGCGAGTACCTGTCTGCTGGACTGCCGGTCGTGTCGACCGACGTGCCCGAGGTCGCACGCTACGTTCACCTCGGAGTGCGTGTCGCGCGCGATGCCGCGACGTTCATCTCGGCGATCGAGCACGCACTAGCTGAAGATCACGCCGGGGCCCGCGCGCGGCGTTCGGCCGCGATGGTCGCCGAGACCTGGGCCTCGCGCGTCGCCGACGTCACGCGCGCGCTCGACACGTTGCCCGCGCGAGGCGTGTCGTGACGGCCGCGGCTTCTGCGACCGCCGCATACAAGGCGCGGTTCCGCGCTGGCATGGTCGGCGCCGGCAACATCTGCGAGTTCCACGTCGCGGCCGTCAAGAAGCTGGGCCCCGACGTCGAGCTCGTCGGCGTGACCGACGTCGATAGCTCGCGTGCTCGCGAGCGCGCCGAGAAGTGGGGCACGCGATCGTTCGCCGATCTCGACGCCCTCGTCGCAGCCGGCGCGAACGTGATCCACGTGCTGACGCCGCCCTCGGCGCACGCGGCGGTCGCGCTCGCCGCGCTCGAACGCGGCTGCCACGTGCTCGTCGAAAAGCCGCTCGCCGAGGATGCCGCCGACGCGCGCGCGATCGGCGCGCTCGCGACGCGCAAGGGCCTGGTCGCGAGCGTCAACCACTCGCTGCTCTACGATCCGCAGGTGCAGCGCGCGGTCGCGCTCGTGAAGAGCGGCGGCCTCGGCCAGGTCGTCTCGGTCGACATCCTGCGCGGCTCGGAGTATCCGCCGTACGAAGGCGGCGCGCTGCCGCCGTGGTATCGCGACGCCGGCTACCCGTTTCGCGATCTCGGCGTGCACTGCCTGTACCTCGTGCAGGAGCTGCTCGGGCCGATCGAAGACGTCGACGCGACGTGGCGCTCGCTCGGCGGCGATCCGAACCTCGCGTTCGACGAATGGCGCGCGATCGCGCACTGCCGGCGGGGGCTCGGCCAGTTCCAGCTGAGCTGGAACACCAAGCCGATGCAGTCGCAGCTGATCATCCACGGTACGCGCGGCGTGTTGCGCGTCGATCTGTTCGCGATGTTTCACGGCAAGCGCGGCGCGACGCCGCTGCCGAAGGCGGCCGAGCGGCTCGTCAACGCGTTCACCGATTCGGTGCAGCCGCTCGTCGACGTGCCGATCGGCGTGTGGAAGTTCGCGCTCGGCCGCGTGCAGGCGTTCCAGGGCCTCCGCGATCTCGTCGCCGACTTCTATCGCCGGCTCGCGAAGGGCGCACCGCCGCCGGTCGCGATCGAAGACGCCGCGGAGGTCGTGCACTGGGTCGAGCACGTCGCGCGCGCGGCCGAGGCCGATCATGCGGAGCGGCTGTCGCGGTTCGCGGTCGCGGAGCACGTGCCATTTCTCGTCACCGGCGCATCCGGTGCGCTCGGCCGCGCCGTCGTCGAGCGGCTGGTCGCCGACGGTCATCGCGTGCGCGCGTTCGTGCGCCGCGTCCCCGAGCGGCCGCTCGACAACGTCGACTACTGCTTCGGCAACCTCGGCGATCCGCGCGCGGTCGACCGCGCGGTGCGCGGCGCCGACATCGTGATCCACGCCGGCGCCGCGATGCGCGGCGGCTGGCTCGAGCACAAGGGCAGCACGGTCGCGGGCACGCAGAACGTGATCGACGCGTGCAAGAAGCTCGGCGTGCGCCAGGTCATCCACATCTCGTCGATGTCGGTGATCGACTGGGCGGGATCGGTCGGCGACGAGCCGGTCAACGAGCGCGCCGCACTCGAGCCGCGGCCCGACGAGCGCGGCGCGTACACGCGCGCGAAGCTCGAGGCCGAGCAGCTCGTGCAGCTCGCCGCGCGCGCCGGTTTGCCGTGCGTGATCCTGCGGCCCGGGCAGATCTTCGGCGGCGGCATCCCGCTCATCAACGGCGCGGTCGCGCGGCCCGCGGGTGGCCGCTGGCTCGTGCTCGGCGACGGCAAGCTGCACCTGCCGCTCGTCTACATCGACGACGTCGTCGACGCGATCGTGCACGCGGTCGAGCGCCGCTTGGTCGGCGGCGAGCTCGTGCACGTGATCGATCCGGCTCAGCTCACGCAAGCCGACGTGCTCGCGCTCGCCGGCGGCGAACGGCCGATCGTGAAGGTGCCGCGCCCGCTCGTGCTCGCGCTCGGCAAGCTGAGCGAGGTCCCGCTCGGTGCGCTTGGCAGACAGAGCCCGATCTCGGCGTATCGGTTGCAATCGGCACTTGCCCGCCTGCGCTACCAGAGCGACCGCGCGCGCGCGCTGCTCGGCTGGCGCCCGCGCATCGGCGTTCGCGAGGGCATCAAGCGCGTCACCGCGCGCTGATCACTCGCCTCGGATCGCCTTCGCCCGTGCGCTCAGCGAGTCCGCCGCGACCGCGCGCATCGCCGACGCGTGCGCGCGCGCGTCGCGATCGCGACCGTCGGCCTCAGCGACGCGGGCAGCGATATCGTGCGCGATCACGACCCACGAGTCGCGGTCCGCGCGGGCGGCTTCCACGACGGAAGACTCGGCATGACGGGCCGCGGTTGCGAGATCGCCGCTCGCGAGCTCGCGCTCGGCACACAGCACGAGCGCCATGGTCGTGTGCATCGGCGAATCGGCCGCGCGCAGCCGCGCGAGCGCTGGCTCGAGCTCGCCATCTTCGCCGAGCGAGCTCCGTGCGAGCAGCGCGAGCGTCGCGCCGTACGGGACGATCGCCCCGTCGCCGATCCGCGACGCGTGATCGTGCAAGAGCTCGCAGTACGCGAGCGCAGCACGGGGCCGATTGCGCGCGAGCTCGAGGTGCGCCGACCACGCCCAGGCTTGCGCGCAGATCCACCACAGCCCTCGCTTCATCGCGAGCTCGACTGCGCGCTCGAACAACGTGATCGCCGCGGCATCATCGCCCTGATGCTCGCGGATCATCGCGAGCGCGAGCGGCAGCGTCGGCTCGTCGCTCGGGTTGTCGCCGAGGAGCTCGACCGCCTCCTTCGCGAGCTCCTCGGCCTCGCGCATCTCGCGGCCGATCAGCGCGAGACACTGCGCCGAAAACGCGAGCGTGTTCGCGCGAGCTGTCGCGTCGGCATCGCGTGCGCGACGCGCGGCCGCGAGCGAGAGGTCAGCCGCCTTGTCGTAATCGCCCGCCACGTACGGCACGTACGACAGCTGGTTGAGCCCGCGCGCCGCCTCGGCGTGACAGCCGGCGACCTGCGCGTCG
>DATJXL010000117.1:0-2372 GCA_035500135.1 Kofleriaceae bacterium | reverse complement strand
CGCGAGCGCGATGCGCGTCGCGCCGCCCGCCGACGGCGAGCTCTCGACCACGAACCCGGCCGGCGCCATGCGCTGCACGAGGTTCGCGCGCACGCGCGACGGATCGGCGAGCGGCTCGAGATCGACCACGTCCCACACCGGCGCTTCTTCGATCAGCGTCTTCGCGAGCGCGGTGCCGGCGCGATCTTCCCAGCCCGCACGCGACAGGATGTCGAGCGAAGGCGGGCGCGGGCCGGCATCGCCCATCATGCGCAGCTCGCGGGTGTCGAGCAGCGCGACCTTGATCGTGCGCAGGTACAGCGGCGCGAGGCAGACCAGATCGCCGGGCTTGGTGCCGGCGCTATCCGGTTCGTTGGCGCGGCCGACCAGCACGTGGAGCTCGGCGTGCAGCGTGTTGTGGTAGGCGAGCCACCACGGGATCAGCCAGTCGGGGCCGCGAAACAGCGCACCGGGGCCGCGGCTCGCGAGCTCCCGCCACTCGTGCTCGAGTGCGCGAAGTGCAGTCAGGTCGCGGACCACGCTGACATCGATCGCCATCCGCTTTTCGAACGTACCACGGGCAGCAAGCCCCACGTTGCCATTGGCAACACCCGGTGCGCTGGAGGCTGCCGGTTTGATTGACTTGTCGGGCGAGGCCCCGTCCATGCAGGAGGTGTTGCACTAACGGTGCCCGCCGACCACTGCCGCGAAGAAGCCATCGGTGCCGTGCTGATGTGGCGTCACGGTGAAGCTCGTGGGGCCGCGACCCAGCGCGCTCGCGCGGTCGGCGCCGAGCACGTCGGCGAGCGCGACGAGCGGCTGACCGGCGACGACCTCCTCGTTTTCCGCGCGCAGCACCGAGCAAGTCGCGTAGACGATGCGGCCATCGGGCGCGCACAGCTGCGCCGCGCGCGCGAGGATCTCGCGCTGGCGCGACGCGAACGCCGCGACGTCGCTCTCGCGCAGCCGCCAGCGCGCTTCGGGATTGCGGCGCAGCGCGCCGGTGCCGGTGCACGGCGCGTCGACGAACACGACGTCGGCCTTGCCGGCGAACGTGTCGAGCGCGCGATCATCGACGAGCATCGCCTGCGCGTTCGTCACGTGCGCGCGCCGCGCGCGCCGGCGCAGCTCGGCGAGCTTGCCGTCGTCGACGTCGGTCGCGACGATGCGTCCGCGATTCCCGAGTCGCGCCGCGATCGCGAGCGTCTTGCCGCCGGCGCCCGCGCAGTAGTCGACGACCAGCGGCTTGTCGCGCCGCGCGCACGCGACGACGAGATCGGCGAGCAGCTGGCTGCCCTCGTCCTGCGCCTCGAACGCGCCGCGCTGGAACGCGTCGAGCGAGAACAGGTTCGCGCGCTCGTCGACGATCACCGCGGTGTCGCACCATGTTCCGGGATGCGTCGCGAGCGGCAGCGCGAGCTCGCTGCGATCGGCGACGACGAGCAGGTTCGCGCGCACGGTCATCGGCGCGCGCTCGTTCAGCGCGCGCGCGAGCGCCTCGGCGTCGCTGCCCCAGTCCGCGACGAAGCGCGCCGCGAGCCAGTCGGGCAGCGAGCAGGCGAGCGCGATGCGCTCGGTGACGTCGCGCACGCGCGCGATCGCGTCGTCGGCGGTGGCCACCGCGGTCCAGTCGAGCTCGGGCACGGCGCGCGCCGCACGCGCCGGTTCGATCAGCTTCTCCAGCACGAGCAGCGCGAGCAGCCGCTCGAGGTCGCGCGGCGACTGCTTCGTCTTCCGGCCGCGCTCGATCGCGAAATCGACGCGTCGCAGGTGGCGCACGAGCCCGTACAGGATCTCGCCGACGAACCGCCGCTCGTGCGCGCCGAGCCACTTCTCCTTGCGAAACGCGACCGCGAGTCGATCGGTCACGAAGCCCCAGTCCATGCGCGTGCGCTGCCACAGCTCGAGCACGAGCGCGCGCAGGCGTCCGCCGTCCACGACGTGCGCGGCGAGCTGGGCATCGTCCATTACGCGCCGCGTAATTAGCACAAATCACGCGGTTTGAATTGCCGTCGCGGACCGAGGAGCGGTACGCCTCACCTAATGAGCACGCTAACGGCCCCACCACCGGTCGCGCCGCAGGGAGCGAAGACCGAAGTCAGCCTGAAGGATCGCGGCAACCTGTTCGAGATCGCGACGCGCCAGATCGAGAAGGCGATGAAGCTGATCAACATGGACAGCGACATCGCGCAGATCCTCGCGCAGCCGAAGAACGAATTGATCGTCAACTTCCCGGTCCGCATGGACAACGGGAAGATCCAGATGTTCAAGGGCTACCGCGTCCAGCACAACAACATCCTCGGCCCGTACAAGGGCGGCATTCGCTATCACCAGGAAGCGAACCTCGACGAGATGAAGGCGCTCGCGTCGTGGATGACGTACAAGAGCGCGCT
>DATJXL010000116.1:0-33968 GCA_035500135.1 Kofleriaceae bacterium | reverse complement strand
CTGGTCTTCTGGCGCCTTGGCGGCCGTGGCGCCTTGGCGGTAACTCTTCTTCTCATTCGCGTGGCTTCAGCTCGACGATGGTCGCGCCCCAGCTGCCGCTGGTCTCGTCGCCGAGCGTGAAGCGCGCGACCGCGGGGTGGCGCTCGAGCACGGCGTGCACGATCCGGCGCAGCGTGCCGGTGCCTTTGCCGTGGATGATACGGACGAGCCGGTAGCCGTCTTCGTGCGCCGCGCGCACGAACTCCTCGACCACGTCCGCACACTCGTCGGGCTGGAACGTATGGAGATCGAGCTGGTCGGTCGTGATCGGTTCGGTCTTCGGGTTGTCGAAGTCGTCGCTCATCGTTTCACCCGGGCCAGTGTGCTCCGCGGGGCACGAACGGAATCATGCGCCGGCGCAGGTCGGGAGGCACGCGCCGATCGAGGATCGCGACGACCTCGTCGGGCCGGTACAGCTGCGACAGGTGCATCACGACGACGTGCTCGTTGTGAAATCTCTCGGCGCGCTCGATCAGCTCGTCGAGGTGGATGTGGCACCCCGCGCGCGCGGCCTCGAGCGACTTGCGGTCGTCGAGGAACGTGCACTCGACGACGAGCACGCGCGCGCGCAGCAGCTCGGGCGAGTGGTCCAGCACCGACACCAGCGTGTCGGTCACGTAGGCGAGCTCGAGCCGGTCCTCGTGCTCGAGCATCGCCTCGCCGGCGCGCCGGCGCGCCGCGATCTCCTCGCCGGGCAGGGCGCGAAACTCCTCGCGCAGCTTGGTCACGCGGCGCGCCAGCACGTAGCCGAGCGCGGGCACCGGGTGAAACGTGCGCACCGCGCGCACGCGGAGGTCGCCGCGCAGCGCGAGCTCGTCGCCGGGCGCCATGCCGATCGCCTCGATCGCGAGCGGCCAGCGCTGCAGCTTCGCGAGCGCCGCGAGGGCCGCGGTGAGGTCGTCGACGATCTCGGCCGGCATGATCACGCGCGGCGGCCTGGTCTTGCCGTGCAGCGCGCGGATCCCGAGCAGCGCCGGCAGCGCGCCGATGTGGTCGACGTGGCCGTGCGACAGCAGGATCGTGTCGACGCCGGCCGCCGAGCGCGCCGGGATGCCGACGTCGAACAGGACGCCGAGCTCGGACACCAGCAGCGACGTGTACACGCCGCCGACCGAAACGCCGCGGATCGTGTAGGGGCCGGCGGCGACCGTCGTCAGCACCGCGGCACTATAATCCCGGAGCTTGCCGGTGCCGACCGCCTCGGCCGGGGTGGTAGGATGAGCGGCGCATGATCTGGTACGTCGTTCTGGCCGCGCTGGCGCTCTGCCTCGTGCTCTCCCTGGCGATGCCGGTGCCGCGCCGGATCTGGGCGTTCAGCCTGATCACCGCGAAGTACTTCTGGCTGTGGCTGTTCGACGTCTTGCGCCTGCGCAAGCTCGTCTACGTCATCACCGGACGCGGCCAGAAGTACCGGCGCCTGACGCGCCCGGTGCTGCTTCGGATGATGTGCGAGGACCTGGGGCCGACGTTCATCAAGTTCGGCCAGATCATCGCGTCGTCCGCCGGCCTGTTCCCGGACGAATACGTCAAGGAGTTCCAGCGCGTGCTCGATCGGGTCAAGCCGTTCCCGTTCGAGGACGTGCAGCGCACGCTCGACGAGGAGCTCGGCACCGAGAAGGCCGCGCACCTGGTCGACATCGAGCCCAAGCAGCTCGCGTCGGCGTCGATCGCGCAGGTCCACACCGCGAAGCTGCGCGACGGCACGCCGATCGTCATCAAGGTGCAGCGGCCCGGCATCATCGCGCGCTGCGACGCCGACATGCGGATCATGCGCCGGGTCGCGGGATGGGTCGCGCGGTTCAAGAAAGACGCCGACCTCGCGAACCCGGTCGGCGTCGTCGACGACTTCACCAAGACGCTCACCGAGGAGCTCGACTTCCGCAAGGAGGCAGCGAACCTCGACAAGTTCAACGAGATCATGCGGGAGCTCGGCCACAAGCACATTCGCGCCCCGGTACCGCAGCACGAGTACACGACCCGCAAGGTGCTGGTGATGGAGAAGTTCACCGGCCTGCGCGTCGATCGCTTCGACGACATCAAGTCGCGCGGGATCGACGGCGAGACCAAGCTCGTCGACGGCCTGCGCGCGTGGTTCCAGTGCGTCGTGTTCTACGGCTTCTTCCACGGCGACGTGCACGCCGGCAATCTCATGCTGCTCGACGACGACACGATCGGCTTCCTCGACTTCGGCATCGTCGGCCGCTTCGACGACCGCGAGCGCTACCTCGTCACCGACTACATGATCGCGTTCGCATCCGGCAATTACAAACGGCTCGCCGAGATCATCTGCGAGATGGCGGGTAAGCCGGACGGGCTCGACATGGAGGGCTTCGTCAAGGACCTCGGCGACACGTACCGCCCGCTCCTCACGCTCTCGTTCGGCGAGGTCAACTACGCCGAGTTCCTGCCCGGCATCCAGCGCACGGCCACCCGCCACAAGGTGCGCATGCCGAACGAGTTCATCCTGATCACGAAGCAGCTGCTGTACTTCGATCGCTACGCCAAGGCACTCGCGCCCAAGCTCAATGTCTTCACCGATCCTCGCCTCGTGCTCGGCATGATGAGCGACATCCAGAAGGCGCGGATGCAGGCCGAGGCGAAGAAGCAGTCGGCGGCGCAGTAGCGCCTGGTTAACCGAAGCGATCGTCGATCGACTGATCGCGCGGCGGTTTCTCGGCGCGCTGGTCGTCCAGGAAGCTGAGGAACAGATCGAGCTGCTCTTCGCGTCGCGCATCGAGCGGACGGAACGCGACGCCGATCTGGTTGGCCTCGTCGACCTGGGTGCACCACACGACCTGAGCCGGCACGCGCAGCGCGTCCGACTGCAGGTCGTCATCGAACACCAGCACCATCTCGAGCTCGACGTCGGTTCCGACCGGAATCGGATCGGCGACCGTCGCGCACAGCCCGCCGCGCGAGACGTTGCGCGTGCGCCCTTCGAACGTGCGGTTGCCGACCTTGAACTTGACCGCGGCTTCGTGCGCGTACCGCGGATGCTCGCGCTCGGTCTGACTCACTTCGATCCACAGCTTGACCGTCGAAGACGGGTACAGGCAAGTTTTGCGCAGCAGCGCCGTTGCGCGCTGCGTCCGAAAACCGGACGACTCGCGCGCGAATCATCGACTTTCCGGGTGGTTGCCGACGGATTGCGAGAACCACCCATCGGTCATCGCGTCGAGCTCGGCAGCGGCCTCGGCGGCCGGAACGAGCCAGCGCGCGTCGGTACGCGCGAGCCCGAGCGCGCGCTGCCAGGCGAAGTATTCGCGGATCACGGCATCCGCGAGTCGCCGTTTTTCGCGCCGACGCGCCGCTGCGATCGCCGAGATGCGCAGCTCGTTCGAGTCGAACAACAGGCGGTCGAGCCGCCACGACGCGGAGACCGAGAATACCGAGATGTAGCCGATCGTCGGATCCGCGACGTCGCTCCAGGTCGCGTCGCGGCCATCGCGCACGGTCACGGTGGGGACGAGCCCGGCCACGCGCGTGCGCCAGCGCCACGACGCAGTGGGGTCGTGATCGAGCGCGCTCGCGCGGTAGGCAGCGGCGATGACAGCCGTGACGGGAACGGCGGCGGCAGCGGGAACGGCGGCGGCGGCGGCAGCGGGAACGGCGGCGGCGGCGGGAACGGCGGCGGCAGCGGGAACGGGATCCGCATCGAGATCGAGCTCGAGCTCGGACTCGGACTCGGGCTCGGGCTCGGGCTCCGGCGGCAGGCGAGGGGCGGCATCGACGCGGGCCGCGAGCACCGCGAGCAGTGCGAGGACCGCGAGCAGCACGAGCACGAGGGTGCCGTGGGTCTGGTTGCGTGCGCGGGCAGCCGAGCGTACGGTGCGCGCGTGCCGGCGACGCTCACCGACAACGCGCTGCAAGTCCTTCGCGCGCGCTACCTCGCGCGCGAGGAGGGCGTCGTCGTGGAGACGCCGGAGCAGCTGTTCCACCGCGTCGCAACTCATGTCAGTGCCGCGGAGGGTCGGTTCGGGTACGGAGCCGACGAGATCGCCGACGCGCGCGCGCAGTTCGAGCGCATGATGATCGAGCTCGAGTTCCTCCCGAACTCGCCCACGCTCATGAACGCCGGCCGCCCGCTCGGGCAGCTCGCGGCATGCTTCGTCGTGCCGGTCGCCGATTCCACGACCGGCGTGTTCGAGGCCGTGCGCTGGGCCGCCGAGATCCAGAAGACCGGCGGCGGCACTGGCTTCTCGTTCTCCCAGCTCCGGCCCGCCGGCGACGTCGTCGCTTCCACCGGTGGCAACGCGTCGGGCCCCGTGTCGCTGATGCAGGTGTTCGACGTGGCGACCGAGGCGATCAAGCAAGGCGGCACGCGGCGCGGCGCGAACATGGGCATTCTCCGCGTCGACCATCCCGACATCCTCGAGTTCATCGCGATCAAGCTCGACCCGACGCGGATGCGCAACTTCAACCTGTCGGTCGCCGCCACCGACGCGTTCATGGCAGCGGCCAGCGCGGGCACCACCTACGACCTCGTCAACCCGCGCACCGGCAAGGTCACCGGCCAGCTCGACGCTCGCCGCGTGCTCGATGCCATCGCGAACGCCGCCTGGGCCGTCGGCGACCCCGGCCTCGTGTTCATCGATCGCATCAACGCCGTCCAGCCCACGCCGAGCCTCGGTGCGATCGAAGCGACCAATCCGTGCGGCGAACAACCTCTGCTCCCATTCGAGTCGTGCACGCTCGGATCGATCGACGTCGGCCGCTTCGTGGCTGCGGGCGAGCTCGACTGGGAGCGGCTCGGGAAGACCATCCACCTCGCGGTGCGGTTCCTCGACGACGTGATCGACGCCAACCGTTACCCGCTCGTCGAGATCGAGCGCGCAACGCGTGCGACTCGCAAGATCGGCCTGGGCATCATGGGCTGGGCCGACGCGCTGGTCGCGCTCGACCTGCCGTACGACAGCGACGAAGCGATCGCGGTCGCCGAGCGGCTCGCGAGGTTCCTCGAGGACGAATCGCTCGCGGCTTCGCGCCAGCTCGCCGAACGGCGCGGGCCATTCCCGGCCTGGATGAGCTCGCGCTGGCAGATGTCCGGCGAGCGGCCCCTGCGCAACGCCACCACGACCACGATCGCTCCGACCGGCACGATCAGCATCATCGCCGGCTGCGCGAGTGGCATCGAGCCGCTGTACGCGCTCGCGTATCGCCGCAACGTGCTCGACGGCGCCGAGCTCGTCGAGGTCAACCCGGCATTCCAGCGGATCGCGCGCGATCGCGGCTTCGCCTCGCCCGAGCTGTTCGCCGAGATCACCGCGCGCGGCGGTGCGCGCGGGCTCGCCGTCGTGCCGATCGAGATCCAGCGCCGGTTTCCGACCGCGCACGAGGTCTCGATCGAGACACACGTCCGCATGCAGGCCGCCTTCCAGCGCCATTGCCACGCCGCCGTCAGCAAGACGATCAACCTGCCGCGCAGCGCCACCGCGCTCGACGTCAAAGCGGCGTATCAGCTCGCGTACGAGCTCGGTTGCAAGGGAATCACCGTGTACCGGGATGGCAGCCGCGAGGGCCAGGTGCTCGTCACCGGGGCGCGCGCGCCGGTCGCCGAGGCCGCGCCGAGCTGCCCCGAGTGCGGCTCCGTGCTGGTCGTCCAGGCTCGGTGTCGGTTGTGTCGGCATTGCGGTTGGTCCGTCTGCGCGTGACATCGCGAGACCGGGCACAGCAAGCGCGGGACCAGCTCGCGCTCGCATGATTCTCCGCGCTTGGCCGCGCGCGCGTCCGGCAGCCGGCCGCTTCGTCCGAGATCCGGCCGGACACGCCGGACACGCTCATCTGGCGTATCGTGGAGATGGTGGTGCGGATCGTGCTCGTCTTCGGTCTACTCGGCTGCGGTCGGCTCGGCTTCGACGGTAGCAGTGCATCGTCCGGCGACGGCAGCGCTCGCATGATCGACGCGGTCGCCAACGACTCGTACTCCACCGCCGTGCTCGCGGACGAGCCGATCGCGTACTGGCGGTTCGACGAGGCGTCCGGCACGATCGCGCACGACGAGGTCGGCGGCCACGACGGCACGTACACCGGCGGCTGTACGCTCGGGGTGCCGGGTGCGCTGACCTCGCCGGACACCGCGTTCGAGCTCGATGGCTCGACGTGCTACGTCGAGGTCGGTGATCAACTGTCGCTCGGTGGCGCGTCGGCGTTCACGATCGAGCTGTGGGCGAACGCGGTCACGATCGACGGGTCGGTGCGCTGGATGCTCAACTTCGATCTCGGCTCGACCGACAACACGGGCTACACCTTCGCGATCCACAAGGTGACGATGGGATTGATGTTCGAAGAAGACGACGCGGGCACCGCGAGTGTCTACGTGTCGGCGACGACACCGTCGGCCTCCGCCTTCCATCACCTCGCCGTCACGGCGACGTCGTCGCGCCAGCGCATCTACGTCGATGGCAGCCTCGCCGCCGAGGTGATGCAGCCGGGCACGCCGCCGGTCACGGCCGGCACTCTCGTGTTCGGCCACATCGCGAAATACCTCGATGCCGGGACCAACTTCTTCCATGGTGTGATGGACGAGCTCGCCTACTACGACACCGAGCTCACCGCGGCTCAGATCTCCGCGCACTACGCGGCGCGATGACGTGCGACCGGCTGACATGCGTTCTCGCCGTGGCCGCCTGCGGCAACCCGTCCGTCCTCGACGGCACCGCGGCGGCGCCGCCGCCGGCGCCACGGCCCCCCGCGCCCGCCCATCGCCCGATCGCCGGCGTCATCCCGGTCGAAGGCGACATCAAGCTCCACGACTTCCGGTTCGCGTCCGGCGAGTCGCTGCCCGAGCTGCGCATCCACTACACGACGCTCGGCACGCTCCAGCGCGACGCCGCCGGTCATGCGACCAACGCTGTCCTCGTCATGCACGGCACGACCGGCTCGGGTCACCAGTTCTTCGCGCCGCAGTTCGCCGACGAGCTGTTCGGCCCGGGCCAGCCGCTCGACGCGCGCCGCTTCTACATCATCCTGCCCGACGATATCGGCCACGGCGCGTCGTCGAAGCCGTCCGACGGCCTGCACGCGCGCTTCCCGCACTACCGCTACCACGACATGGTCGCGGCCGAGCACGCGCTGGTCGTGCAGCTCGGCGTCGATCACCTGCGGCTCGTGATGGGCACGTCGATGGGCTGCATGCACTCGTGGATGTGGGCCGAGCAGTGGCCCGAGGAGATGGACGCGGTGATGCCGCTCGCGTGCCTGCCGGTCGCGATCGGCGGCCGCAATCGCTGGTGGCGCGAGATGATCATCCAGGGCATCGAGCAGGATCCGGCGTGGCAGCAGGGCGAGTACCGCGCCCAGCCCGAGCAGGCGCTGCGGCTGGCCGCCGACATCTTCCTGATCGCGGGCGCGAACCCGATCGAGCGCCAGCACGCGCTGCCGACCCCGGCCGCGGCCAACGCCGACCTCGCGACCCGCGTCGCCGGCTTCGTCGCCAGCCACGACGCGAACGACGTGCTCTACGCGGTGGCCTCCTCCGAAGACTACGATCCCTCGGGCGGGCTCGCGCAGATCATCGCGCCGGTCATGTACGTCAACTCGGGCGACGACTTCATCAACCCGCCCGAGCTCGGCATCGCCGAGCGCGAGATCCAGCACGTCGCGCGCGGCCAGTTCGTGCTGATCCCGGCGAGCGAGCAGACGCACGGCCACGGCACGCACACGTGGGCGGCGCTGTGGAAGGACAAGCTCGTCGCGCTGCTCGCGCAGAGCGAGCGCTGATCACGGACAGCTCGCGAACTGGCCGCTCCCGTTCTCGCCGATCGACGCGCCGAGCGCGATGCCCGAGTCCCCGAGCTGCTGGCCGCGCTGGTCGGTCACGCGCAGCGAGTACGGCCCCGGACCGAGCCCTGTGGCCTGGACGAAGTAGTTGTAATCCAGGCGCTGGATCGACGCCCACGCGCCGTCGACCTGGGCCTCGACCGTCGCGATCGGGTAGCGAGCGTTGCGGATCTGGATCGCCGTCCAGTACTGGTTCGAGCCGTCCTTGAAGTAATAAGCGATCGGCCCGGTCACGTTGCAGTCGACCTCGTGCCACGTGATCGGGATCCGCCCGGCCGACAGCGGCGACAGCATCTGGAACGCCTGCGGGCTGAGGTCGAGATCGCCGTGGCTGCAGCCCGGGCACTGATCGACCACGCGCACGGTCACCGTGCCCATCGGCCCGGTCACCGCGAGGCACGCGCCGCACCAGGTCGCGTCGCCGTAATCGGCCGCGTTCATCGCCGCGACCATCAGGTCGCTCGGCGAGGCGTCGAAGCTGCAGTTGCCGGTTCCATCGGCGTCGTAATAGGTGCCGCTGCCGGACTCGGCGGCCGGGATCGGCGTGCAGCTCCCGGCCGCGCCGCCGTCGCTCGCGTCGTGCGAGTGGCCGCACCCGCCGCAGCCGGCCAGCGCGAGCACGATCCACCCCACCCGCATCCTTCCATCCTAACCCGAAACGAAAAAGACCCGGTGATCCACCGGGTCCCTCGCAGTTAGGTCGAATGTATGTCCCGCCCCGCGGAGCGGATTTCGATCACCGGCGGCGGCGGCGGCGGGCTGGACGCGGCGCGACGGCGGCTGCTTCGAGCTCTTCGAGGTGCTCGAGCATGCTGATCATCGTGTTGCGCGTGGCCGCGTGCGGCTCGTTCGTGATCGCGCGGCCGAGGCTGATGCGCAGCTCGGCGCGGAGCTCGGACTCGATCAGCCGGTAGGTGCGGAGCGCCTCTTCCGGGTCGTAGTGGTGGAGATCGGCCTCGCAGCCGGTGGCGGCGATCCATACGGCAGCGAGCGCAGCCGCACGGCGACCCGGTTGCGACGCAGCGAACTCCTTGACCGATGCGCGCAGGCGCTGGCGGACCAGCGGGACCGGCGGAAGGGCAACAAGACCGTCGTTATCGTCGTCGGGCCGACGGAGGACAGGGCGTGTCATCGACTTGTCGGTTTCCATGTCTTCTTTGTCCTGGTCTCGCATCGGGATCCTTACTTTTCCCCCATAAGGTTCGCGTTGCGATGGACCGCGACCTTGCCTGATTGATTTTGAAAAAGCGATGTATTTCGGAGCGAACACCACAAAAAATTCAGCTGCAACAAGGTGATCAACGATTCACGTTCAGAGTAAGTACGAGACGGGTTCGATCGGCCCCAGCTTCGCTGCTCGTTCGTCTCACTCCCGCGATCTTGGATCACCGGAGTCGATTCGTCTTGCCATGAAATCGCGAACGGTCGAGCCCAGAAGTTGAGGTCGCTCGATCGGCGCGGTGTGCGACGCGCCGGCGATCTCGAGCAGCTCGGCACCGGGGATCGCAGCGGCCATCGCGCGGCTTCGCTCGGGCGGAGTGAAGCCATCGCGCTCGGCTGCCACCACGAGCGTCGGTGCCGCCACCTCTGGCAGCAAATCATCGGCTGAATGTTGACCCGCTCCGGCCAGCATCGCAACAAACAAGCGCGCGTCGACCCGCGCCATCCCCTCCAGGTAGGGCATGAAGTCGTCGGGCTCGACCAGCTCCCGCCGGATCTCGAGCCGTGCAGCTATCTCGTAGGACAGCTTGGTCGGCAGCACGAGCCGCGTGAACCGGTTGATGACGCCGGGGACGCGCTGGATCCACTTCTGGATGGTCGGCAGGAGGTCCTCGAGCGCGGCCGAGCCGCGAAACGTCTTGAGCGGATGGGACGGTGCGCCGCACACGAGCACGAGGCCGGCGACCCGCGTGGGATGGCGGCGATACGTCTCGAGCGCGACCTGCACGCCCATCGAGTGCCCGAGGATCACCGCGCGCTCGACCAGCGCGTCGTCGAGCACGCACGCGACGTCGTCCGCAAGATCTGCGATCGCGACGCGCGCGGGGTCGCGCGGCGGCGCGGTGCGGCCGTGTCCGCGATAGTGAGGATGCAGACCGAACCGATCGGCTAGGTCCTGACGCAGGTAGCGCCAGACGTAGCCATCACAGCCGATGCCGTCGCACAACAGCACCGGAGCAGCCGCGCCGCGTTCTCCCCACGATTCGTAGAACAGCGGGCTGCCATCGAGCGGCGAGACGGCGTACCCCCACGCCATCTCGAACCCTCGCTACGCGATCTCTTTCTCGTCTTCTTCGCCCGGGAACTCGTTCACGGACGGATACTTCATGATCTCTTTGCGAGCGATCTTCCACGCCTTCTGGACGATCCACGACAGGGACCGGTCCTGCCGGGTCGCTTCGTCTTGGATTTCCTTCAGCATGTCTTCGGGAAAGTACAGAGACTGCTTTCGCTTGTCCGAGCCGGCCATACGCGAGTTAGTTTCGATGGATAGCCCACACGGTGTCAAGCAAGCGGCTGATGTATGATGGTGGATCGGCGCGATCGCCCTTGTCACACCGGTCCCTCGTTACTATCCTGTCGCGCCCTTCGAGGCCCCTATGACCACGACGACCGCCACCCCATCCAAGGCGCTGACGAAGAAAGAGTTGAAGAAGTTTCAGGAACTCCTGGTGGAAAAGCGCAAGGCGGTCCTCGAGCGGGCCCGCCAGATGCTGGCCGTCGAGAACATGGCACTCGATACCAACGACCTGCCGGACGAGATGGATCTGGCGTCGAGCGAGTACCTCCAGTCGTTCGAGTTCCGCCTGCGCGGCCGCGAGAAGAGCCTGCTGTCGAAGCTCGACCTCGCGCTCAAGAAGATCGACGACGGCACGTTCGGCGTGTGCGAGATCTGCGAGGAGCCGATCGGCAAGAAGCGCCTGGAGGCGCGTCCCGAGACAACCCTTTGCATCAAATGCAAGGAAGACCAAGAGCGCGAAGAGCGCACGATGGGGTAGCGTTCCCGGGCGATGGCCGACGATTCGAATCGGCGTGACGTCCTCAAGCTCGTGACGTGTGGCGTCGGCGCGGGGCTCGGCCTCGCGATCGCCGGACCGGTGGTGCGGCTGGTGCTCGCACCGGCCGGCACGCAGACGGTGACCACGCCGAGCGCGCCGCTCGATCTCGGCGCCGTCGACCGCGTGAAGGTGGGCGCGCCGTGGCGGCGGTTCGACGTGATCGCGCCGGTCGTGGCCGACGCGTGGACGAGCGCGCGCGATGTCGTGCTCGGCTCGGCGTTCGTGAAGCGCACGAGCGAGAGCAAGGTCGTCGCGCTGTCCGCGATCTGTCCGCACCTCGGCTGTGCGGTCGGCTACGAGCGCGAGACCGATACGTTTCTGTGCCCGTGCCACAACAGCAAGTGGGACGGGCAAGGCGAGCTCGCCGGCGATGCGAAGGCGAAGCGCTCGCTCGATCCGCTGCCTATCGAGATCAAGGACGGCCGGCTGGCGCTGACGTGGAAGCTGTACAAGCTCGACACCGCCGAGCGGGAGCCGGCGTGAGCGCCGACGACCGACCGCGGCGAGCGCGGGGGAACGTGCGGGCATGGCTGCGCGAGCGCGTGCCGGGCCTGCCGCGCGAGCCGGCGATGATGCCGAACGGCGCGTCGTTCGCGCACGTGTTCGGGTGGGTGCTCGTGATGCTGCTCGTCGTCGAGGCGGCGACCGGCGCCGCGCTCGCCGCGTTTTACAGCCCATCGACGACGAGCGCGTGGGCGTCGGTCGCGTACGTGCAGGACAAGATGCCGATGGGCTGGCTCGTGCGCGGGCTGCACTATCACGGCGCGTCCGCGCTCGTGATCGTCGCCGGCGCGCACCTCGTGCAGACCGCGCTGTGGGGCGCGTATCGCAAGCCGCGCGAGGTCGTGTGGTGGATCGGCGTCGTCTTGCTCGTGCTCGTGCTCGGCTTCGCGGTGACCGGCTACGTGCTGCGCTGGGACCAGGCCGGCTACTGGGCGAATCGCGTCGAGGTCGGCATCGCGGCCGGCACCCCGCTCGTCGGCGGCACGATCAAGGAGCTCGCGATCGGCGGCAACGAGTGGGGCAACCTCACGCTCACGCGGTTCTACGCGCTGCACGTGATCGTGCTGCCGGGGATCGTGCTCGTCGCGGTGGCCGCGCACGTCTGGCTCGCGTGCAAGCACGGCGCGACCGCGCTCAAGCCGGGCAAGCCCGCTCCGCGCTCGGCCCAGTCGCTGCGCGACGTGCTGGCGATGGCCGCGGTGTTCGCGGTGCTGCTCGCGTACGTCGTCCAGCACCACGGCGCGGACCTCGCGGCACCGGCCGATCCGTCGGCCGCGTTCGACGCTCGCCCGCTCTGGTACTTCCGCTGGCTGTTCGAGCTGCGCCAGCGCACGGGCTCGTTCGAGCGGTTTGCCGCGCTGATCGCGCCGGCGATCGCCGCGGGCTACTTGCTCGCGCTCCCGCTGCTCGATCGACACAAGGCGCGCGGCCTCTGGCTCGGCACGCTCGTCACGATGGTCACCATGATCGGCGCGCTGACCATGTCGTCGTTCGTGCGCGACCAAGGCGACGACGAGCTCGCGAAGCGCGAGGAGCAGGCGGCACAAGGCGCCAGCCGCGCGCGTGCGCTCGCGCGCGAGTACGGCGTACCGGCGACCGGCCCGCGCGATCTCGCGGCAGGGCTGCCGATGTACCGCGCGCGTGCGCTGTTCGCGCAGCGCTGCAAGGGCTGCCACGACGCGACCAGCAACGACCGCAAGGGTCCGGTGATCGCGGCCGGCCACGGCAACCGCGACTGGCTGCGCGCGTTCCTGCGCGCGCCGAGCGGCCCCGACTTCTGGGGCAAGTCCAAGCTCGGCAAGTCCGACGACGCGATGAAGTCCGTCGAGCTGCCGGCTCGGGAGCTCGACGATCTCGTCGAGCTGCTGTACGCGCAATCGGGCGCGCTCGACGCCGACACCGCGAAGCGCGATCGCGGCAAGGCGATCTTCAGCCAGGCGTGCACCGACTGCCACTCGATCGACGAAGGCGTCGCCGGCGCGTCGGCGCCCGGCCTCGGCGACCTCGGCAGCCGCGACTGGTACACGAGCTTCATCGGCAACCCGAAATCCGCGGTGCACATGGGCGCCGAGCGCAGCGAGATGCCGCGCTTCGACAAGGACCTGTCGATCGTCGACCGCGACGCCCTCGCCGAGTACCTGGTGTGGCTGCGCACCGCGACGCCGAAAGACGTCGCGACGCTCGGCGATCTGTAGCCGCTACTGCTTCCCGCAGGCGCCGACGCGCTTCCACTGCGAGCTGCGGCCGGGGCGTGCCGTGCAGCCGCCCGACGCGTTGCACTCGTAGAGGCCGCCGCCGACGATCGCTTCGTCCTCGTACTTGTACTTGCCGTCGGCCTTCCATTTCTCGTACGAGTAGCAGTCGACCTTCCAGCCGTCGCTCTCCTTGAACTGCTGCCGCTTGTACTCGCTCGCCTCGTAGTGGTACTCGCACTGGTCGCCGTCGAACGACAGCGTGGCCTTTCGGCCCTGGCCGCTCGGGTTCATCTTCCCGCCGTCGGACTCGAACTTCATCGTCGGCTTGAGCGTGCGCACGTACTCGAGCGTCGCGGTGGCGTCGTGCACCTTCTCGATGATTTCCGGCGGCAGCTCGGTGATCGTGAACGTCACGCGCAGCGTGGTCTTGCCGTCGGCGGCGATCACGCCGTCGATGCGTCCGATCGGCGCGTCGTCGCGGTGCTCGCCGCTGTAGCCGCGATCGGCGCTCAATAGCCAAGGCAGCGAGAACTTCCCCTTCGTGACGACGAGCTTCTTGATCGCCGCGTCGGTCGGGCAGCGCCAGTCCTGCGTGGACATCATGCCTTCGCCGTAGGTGCCGTCCCACACCGCTGCACCCGCCGCAGGTAGCGGCGGCGCGGCCGTCTTCTGGCCGGCGCACACCCCGATGAACGCCCACGGCTGCACCTCGTGGACCTCGACGCGCGCGAGCGGGTCCGTGCCCGCCTTGCACGCATCGACGCAGCGATACAGCCGCGTCGGCTCGCCGGCGAGCGCGACGCGCGCGTACTCGCCGGTGCGATACGACTTCTTCGTCGACCACAACGCGACCGCGTACGGCCCGGAGTCGCAGCTCACGGTGCCGCCTTCGGCGGGCGCGCTGAGCCCGGCGCGATCCTCGGTCCACGCCGAATCGCACATGTCCGCGGTGTAGACGTGGATCTCGCGGCCGCCGTGGTGATCCTGGAATTCGACCTTGACCCCCTTCTTGCGCAACACCTCGGGGGTGTCGGACTCGTCCTTCAGCACTTCGGCGGCCTCCCGGGACAGCGGGTCGAGGGTCACGGTGATGGTCGCGAGCCCGCTCTTGCGCACCGTGCCGTCGATGTGGCCGACGGTGATGGCCTTGTCGTTGAACTTCATGTCCCACGGGATCGAGAACCGTCCGTTCTTGACGGTCACGTCGTGCATCGATCCCGGGCACGTCGAGCTGTTGTCCATGCCGTTGGCCTTGTACGTGCGATCCCAGATCGACGGGTCGTCCGCCGAGGCGCTCGTGGCGAGCGCGCACATGACCGCGAATCCGAAGACGCCTCGCCGTTGCATGGTCTCCATGTTATCAGCGTTGGCGATGGCGACGTTCGCGTATCACGAGATGCTCCCCGCCGGTCACCACGACGACACGCCGTTCAAGCGGCTGACCGGCGACTTCGTGTCCACGTTCAGCGCGCGCGGTCAGACCTTCCTCGACGTCCAGCCCGACGCGCTCGCGCTGATCGCGAGGACGGCGATGCGCGACATCGCCCATCTGTTGCGCCCGGGTCATCTGTCGCAGCTGCGCGCGATCCTCGACGATCCGGAAGCGTCGGCGAACGATCGCTTCGTCGCGCTCGAGCTCTTGAAGAACGCGAACATCGCCGCCGGCGGCGTGTTGCCGGGCTGCCAGGACACCGGCACCGCGATCGTCATGGGCAAGCGCGGCCAGCTCGTGATGACCGACGGCCGGGATGAAGAGGCGCTGTCGCGCGGCATCTTCGACACGTACACGCAGACCAACCTGCGCTACTCGCAGGTCGCGCCGCTGTCGATGTTCGAGGAGAAGAACACCGGCACGAACCTGCCGGCGCAGATCGAGCTCTACGCGACCGCCGGCGACGAGTATCACTTCCTGTTCATGGCCAAGGGCGGCGGCTCGGCGAACAAGAGCCTGCTGTTCCAGGAGACCAAGGCGCTCCTCAACCCGAAGTCGCTCGCCGAGTTCCTCGACGCGAAGCTGCGCTCGCTCGGCACGGCTGCCTGCCCGCCGTATCACGTCGCGATCGTGATCGGCGGGACGAGCGCCGAGTACACGCTGAAAACGGCGAAGCTGGCGAGCGCACGCTACCTCGATTACCTGCCGGCGCCGTATCGCGACCGCGAATGGGAAGCGAAGGTGTTGGAGATCGCGCGCGCGACCGGCATCGGCGCCCAGTTCGGCGGCAAGTACTTCTGCCACGACGCGCGCGTGATCCGGCTGCCGCGCCACGGCGCGAGCTGCCCGGTGGCGATCGCGGTCAGCTGCTCGGCCGACCGCCAGGCGCTCGGCAAGATCACGCGCGACGGCGTGTTCCTCGAGCAGCTCGAGACCGATCCCGCGAAGTACCTGCCCGAGGTCACGCACGGCGAGCTCGCGGGCGAGGTCGTCGCGATCGATCTCACCAGGCCGATGAGCGAGATCCGCGCGACCCTGTCGAAGTATCCGATCCGCACGCGGCTGTCGCTGTCGGGCCCGATGATCGTCGCGCGCGACATCGCGCACGCCAAGCTCAAGGAGCGGCTCGACCGCGGCGAAGGCATTCCGCAGTACCTGCGCGACCACTGCGTGTACTACGCGGGGCCGGCGAAGACGCCCGAGGGCTACGCGTCGGGCTCGTTCGGGCCGACGACGGCCGGCCGCATGGACAGCTACGTCGATCAGTTCCAGGCCGCGGGCGGCAGCCTCGTCATGCTCGCGAAGGGCAATCGCAGCAAGGCCGTGACCGACGCGTGCAAGGCGCACGGCGGGTTCTACCTGGGCTCGATCGGCGGCCCGGCGGCGCGGCTCGCGAAGGACTGCATCAGGAAGGTCGACGTGCTCGAATATCCCGAGCTCGGCATGGAGGCGGTTTGGAAGATCGACGTCGTCGATTTTCCCGCGTTCATCGTCGTCGACGACAAGGGCCACGACTTCTTCGAAGGCATCCTGAGTCGGGAAGGCATCGCCGGCGGCGGCGGAAAGAAACTGTCGGTGAAGTGAGCGCGGACGCGCAGCGCTAATCGGCTGCGAAGTTGGGCGTGCCGAGCCAGGTGTCGGCGCAGTAGGCATACTGGCCCTGGGCACTGTCGGCGAGCGGACAGTCGGGATCGGTCGTCGCGAGGTCGGTGCCGCCGCCGTACAGGACGATCGTGTCGGTCGAGGCGTCGTAAGCGGCGCCAGCGCCCGAGCGCGGCTCGCCGAGCTCGGCGAGCTGGTCGAACTGGGCCTCGTCATCGTTCCAGCCCAGCACGTCGTTCTCGTGCGTGCTGTCGTCGATCTCCAGGCCGCCGATCATCACGACGTTTCCGTACTGGCGATCGAACACCATCGCCGGCGTCTTGCGCTCGGGCGCCGGCAGGCAGCTGTCGCACAGGGTCGTCCATTGCCCCGTGTCCGGCGAGTAGCTCGCCATCGATCGGTAGTAGCCTCCGAACGGATCGATGCCCGGAAATGCGAGCACGCGATCGCGCGTCGGGTCGTACGCCCCGGTCGCGTTGCGGTCCGCGACCTGCTGGCCGCCCGAGAGCTCGGTGAACGTCGTCACGTCGCTCGCGCTGATCGTGTACACGCCCTGCTCGGGCGCGGTCTGGAGCGAGAATCCGACGACGATCAGCGCGCGCTGCGCGTTCGTGTCGTAGACCATGTGGATGTCCTGCATCGGCGGGATCGTCAGCGACGGCAGCGACTGCCACGTGCCGCCGGCGTAGGCCCATCCATCGGCGAGCGTGGTCTCGGTCCCGGTGTCATCGCTCTCGCCGCCGAACAGGATCGAGCGCCGGCCCTGCGGATCGTAGACGAAGCCAAAATCCGAGCGTCCGCCCGGCGGGCACGCCGTCTGGCCGCCGCACACCTGCGTCCAGCCGTCGCTATCGAGCTCGTACATCGAGCTGCTCCAGTACGGGGGGCTCTGGGAGTACTCGCCGCCGTACAGCAGCACCTTTCCGATCGACTCGTCGTAAACCAGCTTGGGCACGAAGAGCTGGCCGGGCGCCGCGAAGTTCAGCTCGTGATGCTTGGTCCACGTGCGGCCGAGGAAACGCGCCGGTCCCGGCTTGCTGAGGCAGCCGCACAGCGCCAACGCGAGCCACGTCCTCATCCCGAGCAGCTCCCATAGGATAGCGAGAGCGCGGCAGCTAGTAAATCCCGAACGGATCGCCGACGGTGCTGGCATGGGCTACATCGGCATTGACTTCGGCACGACGAACAGCGCGGTCGCGATCGCGGGTGACGACGGCGAGGTCGCGCTGGTGCCGCTCGCCGGCGAGCCGATGTGGCGCACGGTGCTGTACTTCGAGCCCGGCGGCGCGCTGACCGCCGGCTCGCGCGCGATCGCGCGGTATCTCGAGACCGGCGGCGAGGGCCGGCTCGTGCAGTCGATCAAGAGCCACCTGGCAAGCGCGCAGTTCACGCGCACGTCGATCTTCGGGCGGACGTGGCAGCTCGACGACCTGATCGCGGCGTACCTGCGCCAGGTGCGCGCCGCCGCGCCGATCGATCTCGGCAACCGCTGCGTGGTCGGCCGGCCCGTGCGCTACTGGGGCGCCGAGGATCCCGCGGACGACGAGCGCGCGCTCGCCCGCATGCGCGCCGCGCTCGCGAAGGCCGGGTTCGACGAGGTCGTGTTCGAGCTCGAGCCGGTCGGCGCCGCCGCGCGCTACGCGGCGCGGCTGGAACGCGAGCAGACGATCGTGGTCGCCGACTTCGGCGGCGGCACCACCGACTTCACGGCGATCCGGGTCGGACCGAAGATCAATGAAGTCCTCGCGACCGGCGGCATCGGGATCTCGGGCGACGCGTTCGACGCGCGCGTGATCGACGCGGTCGTCGCGCCGGCGCTCGGCCGCGGCACGCGCTACCGCGACGAGATGGGCGGCGAGGCGCCGGTGCCGGCGTGGTTGTACGGTCACCTCCGGCGCTGGCACTTGCTGTCGTTCTTGAAGGAGGACGCGACGCAGCGGCTGCTGGCGCGGGTCGCGCAGGGCGCGCTCGATCCGCGCAAGATCGATCGGCTCGTGCGCGTGATCGACGACGAGCTCGGCCTGCCGCTGCACGCCGCGGTCGAGGGCGCGAAGGTGCGGCTGTCGACGGCGCATGCCGATCGCGTCGCGCTCGCCGAGCTCGATCTGGATCTTCCGGTCGCGCGCACCGCGTTCGAGCAATGGATCGCCGACGACCTCGACGCCATCGACCGCGTGCTCGACGACGTGCTCGCGCGCGCCCAGCTCGCGCCGGCCGCCGTCGATCGCGTGTTCGCGACCGGCGGCAGCTCGCTCGTGCCCGCGGTGCGTGCCCGGCTCGCCGCGCGGTTCGGCGCGACCGTGATCGAAGGCGGTCCCACCGCGCATCAGCGCAGTCATCTGATCCCGCTGGTCGATGACCAGCTCACGTCGGTCGCGTGGGGCCTCGCGGCGCGCGCGCGACAGCTATCGGGCGCGTAAGATCGCGCGCGGTCTGGCGGAAGCGAAGACGATGTCTCGCTCGTCAGCTGTCGGGTGCGTGATCCGCGAGGAACTTCGCCAGCGTCTTCGTGAAGCCCTCGGGATCGTCGAGCATGACGAAGTGGTGCGTGTGCAGCACGACGACCTCGTGGTGCGGCACCGGATCGGCCTGCTGGCGGTACATCTGCTGGTAGCCGCCGTCGGATAGCACGAGGAGCAGCGGCGCGCGGATGTCGGCGACGTGCGGCCGCACGTCGGTCGTCACCAGCTCGTAGATCGCGTCGCCCATGGTCTGGCGATCCGACTTCGCGATCGCGTCGAGGTACGGCTCGATGCGCTTGGGATCGGCGACCATCCCGGAGTACGCGTCGCGCACCTGCTGCGGCAGCTCGTCGTCGCCGGCCTGCGCCCACATGTTGCGCAGCGAGCGCGCGGTCTCGAGATCGTTGTCGGCGAGCGCGGGGCCGGCATCGACGACGACCACGCCGCCGACGAGCGTCGGCGCGGTCTCGGCCAGCCAGTACGCGATGAAGCCGCCCATGCTGTGGCCGACGACGATCGGGTGGTCGAGCTTGTGCGAGCGGATGTAGCGCACGAGCTCGCGCCGCACCGTCGCGGCGAGCGGCGGCTTGACCGGCTTCTTGCCGGCGAACCCGGCGAGCGTCAGCACGTGCGCCTCGATGCCGTCGGGCAGGCGCGCGATCGTGTCGTCCCACATCTCGCCCGGGCAGCCGAGGCCGGGGATGAAGATCACGGGCCTGCCGTGGCCGTGCACGCGCACCACGAACGAGCGCGGCTTGTACGCGCGGTCTCCGAAAACCTCCGTCGAGTCGTCGCTCGCCTCCGCGTGGTGCGACGGCGGCGGGGGCGCGCCGCCGCACGCCGCGGCGAGCGCCGCGATCGCGAGCCAGGCGCGCCTCGGGATCACCGCGTCCACGATACTTCATATGTCACGCGGCCGAGTGGATTCCGGCACCCGACCGGTGGTTCGATACGGCCCTCGTGCGTCGCCTCGCTTGCCTTGCATTCTCGCTCGCCGCGCGCGCCGCGCTGGCGCAACCCGGACCCGAGCTGCCGCCGCCGCCACCAGCGCCGGCTCCAGGGCCGGCTCCAGCCCCGGCGTCATCGGCAGCACCGGCACCAGCGCCGCCACCGCCCGCAAGCATGGCCGCGGTGCCGGTCGCGCCGGTGATGGCGCCCGTGCCCGTCGGGGCCGACGCCGAAGCGGCCGCGCACGATCTCGCGACCGACGTCACCACTCCGTACGCGGGCGTCACGAAGGGCTACGTGCCCGAGCTGTGGTCGTTCCGCCCGGGCGGCTTCTTGCAGCCGCAGTTCCGCGAGAACCAGTACTCGCCGACCTCCGGCTACCAGGACGGCTTTCGATTCGCGCGCGCCCGGTTCACCGGTGTCGCGACCGGCCGCGCGGGCAACCTCGAGCTGTCGGCGTACTACGAGGCCGAGCTGCAGCCGACGTTCTCGCTCTACGACGCGTACCTGACGGTCAAGCGCCCGCTGCCGAACGACCAGTACGTGATGGTCGACCTCGGCCAGACCCGCGTCCCGATCGGCCGCCAGAACATGCTGTCGGACACGCGGCTGTCGTTCGTCGACAAGCCGCAGATCGGCTACCCGACGATCGCGCCCGATCGCGATCTCGGCACGCGCGTCTGGTACAAGGCGCCCAGGTGGGTGCGCGTCTACGGCGGCGTGTTCAACGGCGAGGGCCGCGATCAGCCGCAGAACATCAACGACAGCTACCTGTACGCCGGGCGCGTCGAGATCACGCCGATCGGGCGCGAGATGCCGTTCGCCGAGTCGTACTTCGACGGCGACTGGCTGACGATCGGCACGTCGATCGGCCACAACAAGCTCGACGCGCTCGTCACCAACCACCAGCTCCAGCTCTACGACGGCTTCGACATCTCGGGCGCGTGGCACGGACTGTCCGGATCGTTCGAGTACGAGGAGGTTCGCAACACCTACGACGGCAACACCGCGACGCGCCCGCCCGCGTACAACGCGAACGGGTTCGTCGCGCAGATCGCGTACATGCTGCCGCAGCGGTTGCCGCCGTTCGGCGAGTCGCGCCTCGAGCTCGGCGCGCGCGTCGAGGAGTACGATCGCAACGACGCGATCCCGATCACGATGCCGGGCGACCCGAACCAGTCCGAGCGCGAATGGACGGCATGCATCTCGTACTACCTGCGCAAGCACACGCTGAAGGCGCAGCTCGCCGCGAATCATTACCAGCAGATCGAGAACAAGACCGTGACCGGTGCCAATGCCACATACGGTCACGATCAGTTGCTGCTACAAGTGACCTACCGAGTGGAGTGACCATGCGCCCGATTTTTCTCGGCCTTGCCATCCTCGCCGGTTGCGTGAAGGGCAACCCGATCGACACCAAGTTCCTGGGCAACGGCGGCTCGATGGCGATCGACGGCTGCGGCTACAGCGTGACGACCCAGATGGGCGCCGAGGCGCCGATCGCGTCGCAGGACCTGTTCGGCGCCGATCCGACGCCGCGCCTCGTCCACCTCGGCGTGATCGGCGACCCCAAGACGTCGGTGGTCGTGCAGTGGCGCACCGCGGACGAGGTGACGCGCGCGTCGACGATCCGGTGGGCGCAAGGCGCGAACCTCACCGCCGATCAGCTCACGCAGACCACGAGCGGCATCCACTTCGCGTACACCGGCACGGCGTGCGCGGTCGGCGGTCCGACGTGCCCGTACCGGCAGCACCAGGCGCACCTGTGCGGATTGCAGCCGGGCACGACCTACAGCTACCAGGTCGGCGGCCACGATCCCGAGACCGGCGCGGATCACTTCTCGCCGGTCTACACGTTTCATACGGCGCCGGATCTCACCGCGGACCCGGCCGCGTCGATCGTCGCCGGATTCGTCGGCGACTGCCGCGGCGGTTACGACGTGTGGCAGCAGTTCGTCAACCAGTACACGACGATGTCGTTGAACACGCCCGACGTGATCCTGTTCTCGGGCGACGCGGTCACGGTCGGCATCACCCAGCCGGAATGGGAAGAGTTCCTCGGCGAGGGCGAGCCGCTGTTCGCGACCACGCAGATCATCTTCGCGGATGGCAACCACGAGGACAACGCGGTCAACTTCCTGTCGCAGTTCGCGCAGCCGGGCGATCAGGAGAACTTCGGCATGGACTGGGGCTACGCCCACATCACGGTCGCGAACGACACGCCCGAGGATCCGAGCGCGATCACCGGCGCGAACCACGACCTGCTCGCCCAGGATCTCGCGGCGAGCGCGAACGCGACGTGGAAGATCGTGATGCACCACCAGCCGATGTGGTCGTCGTCGACCAGCCACGGCTCGAACGTGATGCTGCAGGCCGCGTGGCAGCCGCTGATCGACCAGTATCACGTCGACCTCGTGCTCAACGGCCACGATCACGACTTCGAGGTCACGCTGCCGATCGTCGGCATGGCGCCGACCGTGCAGCCGACGAACGCGACCGGCACGGTGTACGTGGTCGGCGGCGGCGGCGGCGCCGAGCTGTATCCGAACGGCAGCCACGCGTGGACCGCGTGCTCGGAGAGCAACTACGAGGCGAGCGTCATCCACATCAGCCAGAGCAAGCTCGAGCTCGACGCGTTTCACACCGACGGCACCGCGGCGCCCTGCGGGTTCATGAAGACGAAGTGACGCGGCGAGGTCGCGGCGCTGTCCTCGCGGTCGTGCTCGCGTGCGCGCGCGTCGCCGCCGCCGACGACCATGCCGCCGAGCAGGCGTTTCGCACCGCGGAGCAGCACGCGGTCGCCGGCGATCGGCAGGCGCTCGACGAGCTCGAGGCGGTCGGCAGGGCGCGGCCGATCACGCGCTGGAACGACCAGGCGTGGATCGAGGCCGCGCAGTTCGCCGAGCGCGCCGGCGATTACGCGCGCGCCGAGCGCGATCTCGCGGAGGCGATCGCGATCACGACCGACGACCGGCTCGCGCGCCGCGCGCGTGGCGAGCTCGCGCGGCTCGCCGGGTTCGCGGGCGAGAACGGCCAGTGGAGCGCGGTCGCGGCCGAGCACGAGAAGCTCGAGCAGCAGCTCGCGGCCAGCGGCGATCCGAAGCCCGTGCTCGCCGAGCTCGAGGCGCTGGTCGCGGCGAACCCGGGCTATCCGCGCGCGTGGGCGGTGATGGTGGTGATCGCGGAGGGCTGGGAGCGCGACGGTGACTCGGCGCGCGCGCTCGACTGGCTGCGCCGCGCGAAGGCGGCGGCAAGCGGCGCCGATCGCGTGCACGCATCGGCCGAGCTCGCGCGCACGGCGATGCGCGCCGGCGAGCTCGCCGAGGCGCGCGCCGTGATCGAGACGATCGGCGATCCGATCGCGGCCCGCGAGCTGCGCGCGGCATTCGCGCGCGCCGAGCTGCGCCGCGACGTGCGCTGGGTCGTGCTCGCGTTGCTCGCGGTGTTCGTCGTGCTCGCGGCAGTGTCGCTGCGCCGCCAGGCCGGCGCTTGGCCCGCGGCGGCGCGGCGGCTCGCGCGGCCGCCGGTCGAGGTCTGGTACCTGCTCCCGATCGCGGTCGTGTTCGTGATCGTCGGCACGACCGGAAACCCGCTCGTCGCGCGCTCGGTGCGGATGATCGCGATCGGCGGTGTCGCGATCGCGTGGATCTCGGGCGCGCTGCTCGACGCGGTGCGCGCACGCCGCGGCTTCGTCGGCTGGCGACGCGCGGCCGTCCACGCGCTGTTCGCCGCCGTGGCCGCGCTCGGCGTCGCGTACCTCGCGATCGATCGCGATCGCGTGATCGATCTCGTGATCGAGACCTGGCACGAGGGGCCGGAGCTGCGCTAGGCGGTGGCCGAGCGACGACGACGCCGCCGCCACAGCACGAACACCGGCAGCACGATCGCGAGCACGATCACGATCAGATCGAGCGGGATCGCGTGCTCGCGTACGCGATGGATCGTCGGCTGCTCGATCGTCCGCTGCGTCGGGCTCGGCACGAAGAACAGCTCGTCGCTGCCGCGGCGCAGGCCCTCCTCGACGAACACGGTGGCGAACGCGTGCTCCGGCGTGAACGACTGCAGTGACGTCGGCACGTGTTCGATCGGCGCGGCGAAGATCGCGTGCCCGTAGGTCCAGGGCTCGGTCCCGAGCGTGGCGTCGTAGCGGCGGTCGCTCAGGAAGAACAGCCGAAACAGGCGGTCGCCGGCCGCCGGCGGCTGCGCCGGCTCGCGGTACGGGTACATCGGACGATCGGTCGCGAACGTCATGTGGACCGCGCGCGTCGCGAGGTCGTAGGCGTGCGCGCCGGCCGCCTCGTCGCTCGCGACCACGAACGCGGTGATCTTCCAGCGCGCGGCGACGTAGCCGGCGAGCCAGGCGCGCAGGGGCGGCGACGCGTCGAAGCCGTGGGCGCCGAGCCAGCTCGCCATCGCGTCCGGATCGTCGGCCTCGATCGTCGTCGCGTCGAAGCCGGCGACGTGCGCCGCCGCGAGCACGTGGACCGGAGCCGCACCACCCGCTTCGTCGCCCTTCTTGGTGCCGGCCATCATCAGCATGCACGACGGTTCCCATTCGTCCTCGACCTCGACCGGCGGCCGGATCGCGTCCGCGAGCTGCGCGAACACGCCGGCATCGATCTCGCCGAGCTGGGGCAGGGCCGGCGTCGGCACGAGGAAGCCGAACGCGCGTGCGGTCGAGTGAAACCCGGCGCGACGGATGAAGTGCTCGACGTGGTGCGCCGCGTCCCACACGATCACGGCTTCTTCGTCGGCGATCTGGACCTCTTCGCCGTGCGGCGGCGCGGGCGCGCACGCGTCGCTCGGCGCGGGCCGCGCGAGCACAGCGATCAGCGCGAGCGCGAGGCAGCGGGTCATTCGAGGAAGTACGCGTGCACCTGATCGAGGTCGGCGCGCGCGGTGAACGTGGGTTTGCCGTGCTCGATCGCGCAGCATTGCGCGGTGCGAAACGGCGGAAAGCCGGGCAGGCCGACGAGCAGCGCGCCGAGCGCCGAGATCGACGGCTCGTGGCCGACCACGACGACCGCGGCGCCGGCGGCGGCGACCTCGTCGGCGGCGACGCGCGGATGCGCCGACGGCTCGAGGCAGCGCCGCGACACGATCGGCCCGAGGTAATCCAGGCTCGCGGCGAGCAGCTCGGCGGTCTGCACCGCGCGCGGCAGCGGCGAGCACAGGACCGAGTCCGGCACGACGCGCTGCTCGCGCAACAGCCGGCCGAGCACGCGCGCCGCTTCGCGCCCGCGCGGGGACAGCCACCGATCGCGATCGCTGCCGGCCTCGTCCTCGGGCACGGCGTCGCCGTGGCGAACCAGGTAGACCCGCACGCCATGCATGTTACTGCGGTTCTTCCGGCGGCAGGGGCTCTTCGCCTTCCGAGCCCGACCCGACCGGCACGGCGGCGGGCGCTTGCTTGCACAGCGGGCCGTTCGCGAGCGACAGCACGTCGAGCGCGAGCCCGGCCTTGTCGTCGAGGCGAGCCGCCTCGCGGCCGGTCTGCGCGTCCCACAACCGGATCGCGCCGTCACCATCTTCGTAGGCGAGGGTCGTCGCGTCGAGCCAGCGCGTCGCGAACCGGCTGCGCGCGGTGAGCAAGTGCTTGAGCGCGCCGGTCTTCGCGTCGGCGACGTACAGCGACGGCGCGGTGTCCTTCGCGCACGGGTCGACCGCGGTCGCGAACGCGACACGCGCGCCGTCGGGCGAGGTCGCGATCGAGTCGGCATCGACGTCGCCCGACTCGGGCACCCGGATCGTGCCGCCCGCGCCCGTGGTCAGCACGAGGTTCGGCTTGTCGCCGGTCGCCTTCGTCGCGTCGGCGGCGCGCGGCGCGCGGCCTTCGTCGAGCGTGAGCTCGACGCGCGGCGTCCACGTCACCGCGCCCGCGATCTTCGTCAGCTTGCCGCCCGCGATATCGACCGACGAGATCGCGAGGTCGCCGAGCGTCCAGCGCGCGGTGGCCTGCGCGGTCGCGACCAAGAGCTGGTCGCCCGGACCGTAGCCGGCGATCACCTCGCGCGAGGACGGCAGCTCGATCCGCTTGCCGAGCGGCTTCCAGTCGGCGGGATCGACCGCGACGAGCCACGGCCGCGCGAGCAACGGGGCATCGCTGTCGCTCGCGCCGCGCTCGACGCGATCGAATCCGACCAGCGCGACCGACGCGCCGCCTGGCGCGCGCACGTAGCCGGCGACCTGATGATCGGTGTGCGACAGCCGTAGGTAACGCTTGCTGTCGCGATCGTAGGCGTAGAGCTCGCCGCGGCTCGCGTCCGGTTGCACGCCCGGCTTGTCGGGCCACTTGAACGTGCTGCGCCGGCCGACCAGGAGCAGCGCGGTCTTGGTGCGCTTCGCATACTCGGCGGCGATCTCCTTCGCGAGCGCGGCGACCGCCTGGCCGTGCGGCGTGGCGCGGAACGCGTCGAGCTCGGGCGCGTCGAGCGTGGGCGCGTACGCGTAGTAATCGGCGGCAAGCGCGATCACGAGGTGATCGACCGCGGCCGCGTGGTCGCCTTGCTGCGCGAGCACGGTCGCGAGCAGGCGATGCGCGTCGAGCTCGTACGGATCTTTCGCGATCGCGGTCTCGCACGCGGCGCGCGCGCCGGCCCAGTCTCTCGCCTTGGCCTTGACGAGCGCGGTCGCGTACGAGCCCTGACCTTCGCCGTAGATGAAGTTGAAGCGCTGGACGCGGTCGACGCCGAGCGCGGGCATCGCGAGCGGCGCCGGCCCGGGCGCGGCGGCGCCGGCGTCGTCCCTGGTCGGCTGCGGTTTCTTACCGCACGCGACGCATAGCGCGATCGCGAGCGCGAGCCGTGGTAATGCTTGCAGCACCAACGGAGAATGCCATGAAGACGACCAGGACCATGCTCGCGCTCGCGCTCGCGTTCGCGGCGGGCTGCCACCACGACAAGAAGGCGACGACCACCCCGACGGCGACCAACGACACGCCTCCTCCTGCGAAGCAGGACAAGCCGGCGCCGGCCGTGACGCAGGATCAGAAGGTGTCCAACTCGCTGGCGATCTCGGGCGACCTCGCGCAGCTGTGCGGCATCAAGCCGACGCCCAGCGCGCTCGACCCGAAGTTCGCTTACGACAAGGACGAGCTGACGTCCGACGATCGCAACGTGCTCGACCAGCTCGCGCAGTGCCTGATCTCGGGCGCCGGGAAGGGCAAGGCGGTCTCCCTGATCGGCCGCGCCGATCCGCGCGGCACCGAGGAGTACAACCTCGGCCTCGGCTCGCGCCGCGCGGCCTCGGTCAGCAAGTACCTCGAGCACCTCGGCGTGCAGGACCCGCAGCTCGCGGTCACCACGCGCGGCGCGCTCGACGCGACCGGCACCGACGAAGCCGGCTGGGCGAACGACCGCCGGGTCGACGTCCAGTTGAAGCAGGACTGAACAGAGGCTTCAGGCCTGGCCCGTCCAAGCTGCTACATTCTCGGCGCACATGCTAGAGCACGTCGCCCAGGGCCAGACCCGGTTCTTCACGCCGGGCGTCGCGCCGGATCCGCGCGGGATCTTGCTCGGGAGGCTGTGCCTGATGACGTTCGCGACGCTCGAGGGCGCGGTGTCGTGGCTGCGCCTGTACTCGGCCGAGGCGTCGCTCGACGAGCTGATGGCGAGCCTCGCGATCACGAAGGCGCGCACCGCGCTCGGCAGTCGCGAGATCATCGTGCAGGTACCGGCCGTGTCGTCGTATACGGCCGACCGCGCGGCGCGGCTCGCGCGCCTGGTCGGCGGCGCGATGTACACCGGCACGGCGAAGCACTTCGTCAAGTATCGCGACGACCGCTCGCCGTACGGCTACGACGCGGTCGATATCGGCGCGCTGCCTCCGAACGCCGACTTCATGGTCCACGGCGACGAGTTCGCGCAGGCGTACGTGCGGGAAGGTGACCTGCCGTTCTCGCGCCTGCTGTTTCGGCTGTCGTTGCGCAAGCTGCCCGGCGGCGAGCGGCTCGGCCCGGAAAATCGCGGCGAGCTCTACCTCGCGGTCGCGCACGGCCTCGCCGACGGCATCATCCGCTACCTGTGGCGCAATCGCGTAGAAGCGCAGGCCGGAGTGTTCCAGCCGCGCTCGCAGAGCGCGTTCGACGATCACGCGCGCGAGCGCGGCTACATGTGGATCCGCGTGCGCGATCTGCCGGAGCGCATCCTGCAGCTGTTCCTCGGCACACCCGGCATCGACGTGTTTCGCCCGGCCGGTGCGAACGCGGCGGTCGCGGTCGGCTACGAGCATCCGATCGATCTGGCGTCGTGTCAGTCGGTGTTTCCGGAGGGCACGTTCCACGTGTTCTGGCCGGGCGATCGCGTCGACGCGCTGCCCGGGCCACTCGCGCTGAGCGACATCGCCGATCTCACCCGCGTCGATCTCCAGCTCGACAAGCCGCGCGATCCGGCCGCGCATTCGGGTGGTCCCGCCGAGCCGATCGGCGTCGAGCCGCGGCTCGCGCCGTCGATGGGCCCGCCGCGCCGCGTGGTCGCCACGCTGATCCCGCTCGCCCACGGCGGCAGCTTGAAGCGGATCCTGTTCGCGTTGCCGCCGGTGTCGCTGCGCGGGCACCGCGTCGCCGTCACCGACCGCGGCATCCTCGTCATCGGCTCCGAGAACCTCGACGTGTTGCCGCTCGGCCAGCTCCTGTGCGAGCTCACGCCCGGTCTGCTCGTGCCGCTCGGCCAGGACGTCGTGCCGCGCGTGTCGCCCGAGGTGCTCGCGCGCGCGCTCGGCCACGCGGCCGGGCTCGTCACCGTGTTCGTCAGCGACGGCCGGCCGTTCCAGATCGCGGAGGCGGCGTTCCAGACGCTCGAGCGCCGCTCGCTCGCCAAGCTCGAGCCCGATCGCGCATCCGCCGACGATCTCGCGGCCGAGCTGCCCGCCGACGTTCACGTCGTCAACGACGCGGTCGGCCGGTTCGCGCTGTGGGGCTTCCCCGACGCGCCGGATCGCAAGCTGCTGCCGAGCGGCGAGGGGGACAAGTGAGATGGCTCGCCCGCACGTCCGCGAGTTTCTAGACAAGTTCGTCCGGCCGCTCGTCGGCGGGGGCGAGCTGCACGTCGGCCCGCCGATCCCGGTCGCCGACGTCGACCGCTGGGAGCACGAGCTATCGGATGCGAGCGTCGAGCTGGTCGCGGTCGACGACGCGCGCACGGCCGTGCTGTCGACGCTCGTCGTGCGGCCGCCGGCGCTGGTCCTCGATCGCGACGAGCTCGCGCTCGCGGCCGGTCTGCACGACGCGCTGTTCCTCGTCCACCCGCGCGCCGAGCGCTGGTCGGTGAGCGATCGCCAGCGCCGACGCATCATCGACACCGCGCTATCTCTGGTCAGCCAGCCGCTGTCGGGGCATCGCACGCGCGTGCTCGCCCGCCACGCGCTGCTCCACAATTTGCTTCGGCTCACGCGCGACGACATCACGGTGACGTGGTGGACGGGTCGCGCGCGGTTTCAGGGCCAGAAGCCGTCGCGCCGGCTCACCGCGTGGCGCGGCGTGCGGCGCGTGCGCGAGGAGGTCAGCGTCGTGCGCTTCGACGAGCTGCTCGCCGTGCCCGACACCGCCCCGATCATCGCGACGCTGATGCGTCGCACACCGCTCACGCAGCTACTCGACAACGAGCAGGGCGCGCCGCCGCTGCACTGGGAAGACGCCGTGTTCTTGCTGCGCGATCCCGAGCTCGCGCGCGCGATCGCATACCGGCTCGTGCCCGACGCCTCGCCGCGCGATCAGGTCGCCGGGCCGGCTCGGCTCGCCGCCGCGTTCGAGCAGATGCTCGAGCGCGCGCCCGACGAGGCCGACGTGCGCGCGGTCGCCGCGTTCCTCGTCCACCTGAACGCGCTGTACTGCTTCGGCGAGCTCAACCTGCGCGAGCCCGGTGCGAAGTCGCCGCTGATCTCGACCGTGCTCGGCCTCGATGCGATCGGCCAGCGCCCGCGCGGCCTCGCGACCCTGTTCGCGCTGCCGGGCGCGCTCGCCTCGGTCGATCCGCGCCTCGCGCGGCCGCCCGGCCTCGACCAGCAGCCGCAGCTCGCCGCGCGCTGGGCCGCGCACCGCGCGCAGGTCGCCGAGCTGCTCTCGGATTCCGTGCTCGACGCGCTCGCGAACCGCCTGAAGCGGCACGTTCGCGTCGAAGCGGCCTGATCCCGGTAACGCTTCGTCGCGGCGCCTAGTTACTGCTGCACATCGGATCGATGTAGAGGTCCGGGCCGGTGCCGCCCGATTCGCTCCACACCAGCACCGGCTGCATGCCGCGTGGGACCATCGCCCACTGCTTGGGCGTGCCTCCCGAGCCCGTCACGGTCAGCGGCGTCGTCACGCCGGCCGGCGTGATCTGCGCGCCGGCGAGCGTCGTGCTCGGGCTGTACGTCTCCCATACGATCCAGAAGTTCGTGCCGTCGCTCGCCGCGACCGCGGAGTCGCTGTAGGTCGCGAGCTTCGTCGGCACGGTGAGCGCCTTCAGGCTCGAGTCGCGGAGCTCGAACCACACGTCGTCGTCGTCGGTCACGTTCTTCGCGTGCCACGCGATCATGTACACGCCGTTCACGGCGGCGATCACGGGATCGTATTCATCGTACTGCGCGTTATCGACCGACACGGCGGGAACGACCACGGCGAACGAATCGTCGACGAGCTCGAGCTGGACCTGGTTCGGGCTGCTTTGCGCGGAGCTGTATGCGACGAGGTAGCCGTTCGCCACGGCCGTGACCGTGACATTGCTCGCCTTCGCCGACGCTTGCACGACCGCGACCGGCGAGTCGGCGTCGCTCGCGTTCGCCGCGACGTGATTGGCATCGACCTCGCCGCTCCCCGCGATCGTGAACAGCGCGAAGCCGCTGCCGCTCGGATCGGCGACGATCGGCGCGGCCTCGGTGAGCTCGCCCGAGCGCACGGACGGCGAGCCGTTCTCGGCGAGCGCGCGGCCGAACGCATACAGCGTAGTGCCGGTCGCGGTCGGCAGACCCGTCATCGACGACAGCAGCACGGTGTCGCCATTGACCGCGGTGCCGAGCGTGCCGTTCGCGTTGGTATCGAGCACGATGCCGGACGCGTCGGCGACGAGCCCGGTGCCCGAGAAGCTGTACGCGAACCCGCCGAGGTTGCCGCTCGAGTCGGTGGTGAACACGTCGAAGCCGGTCGAGGTCGCGGTCGCGACCATCGCGGTGGCGGTGCCGGCGTTCGTCGTGAACCGCGGCGGGTTCGAGCACGCGAGCAGCGGCATCGCGTCGGCCGGCGCGGCAGGAGCGTCCGTCGACACCTGCCCGGGCGGGACGTCGTTGAAGCCGAATCTGCACGCCCCCAGGAGGGCGATGACTACCAGCCTCCCCATCGTTTCAACACTACTAGAGAGTCACCGGGGACATCCATACATTGTTCGTCGGATTCGCATCGGGGATGACGCCCGATTGGTCGATCGTCACGCGCAGCGTGTACGACCCTGTGGGGACGTCGGTCACGTCGATCCACTGACAGGGAAGTGCGCGATCGTAGACATCTGCCCACCCGATCGATAGCCCCTGATAGTTGCAGTTGTAGCCGTGGCTCGGGCCGAGTGGCTGAACTTGCTCGTCATCCTCGACGCAGAAGCCCTGCTTGTGACCGGTGGTGACGACGTTGCTGTCGGCGTCGAGCAGCTCGTAGTCGGCATATCCCATGACGTGGTGGTGCATGTGGCACTCCGACCACACGAAGATCCCGCTGCTGACGCCCGGCGGCGGAACCTGTCCGAGCACGAGATCGGCATCGCCGACGTTCTCGGTCACGGTGTCGAAGATGACGAGCCGGCGCGGCCCCGGCGCGCCGATGCAACCTTCGACGAGCGCGCAGTCGTCGGGCTCGAACGTCTGGTCGACGACGAGCGCGGTGCCGTCCATCTGCGCAGCGACGACCGCGAGGTCGGGCATGCGCGGCGCGGAATCGCCGGTAGCGTCCGCGGCGATCGGATGCAGGTTGTCGCCGCATCCGACCGCGCAGACAGCCGCGACCGCGAGCGCGCGGTGGATCACCGCTTCATTATAGTCCCGATCGCGCTAGCGGCCGTGACGACGATCTTCCATCGCGTCGCGAATGCCGAACTCGGCGTTGCGGATGTGACCGATCGCGCGCGCGCGCAAGCCTTTCGCCCACGCGTTGTCTTCCTTCTCTTCGATGTCCTGCGCGGCCTTGTGGAGCAGGCGCTGCGCCTCCTTCAGGCGGTCGCGGTGGCCCCACTTCGCGTCGATCGGCGGGTGCTCGGCGAGCGGCTTGCCGTCGTCGATCGAGGCCTGCTTGATCTCGTTGATCGCGGCGTCGATCTCGCGGATCGAGTTGTTCTCGTCGAACTTCACCTCGGGCCGAGCCGGGCGCTCGAGCAGCGCGCGCGCGGTGCGCATGTCCGAGAGCGCGTGCAGGTACGCCGGGTGCGCGGCGGGCGCGGGCGGCGGCTCTGCCACCACCACGGGCGGCGCGGGGCGAGCACCGGCGTCGGCGATGCCTTCATCGATCGCGCGGACCGCGTTGTCGATGTGACCGATCGCGCGGTTGCGCAGGCCACCCGCGAACGCGTTGTCCTCTTCCTGGTTGACGTCGCGGCGAGCCGCTTCGGCCAGCTCGCGCGCCTTCTGCAGGCGATTGCCCCACACCATGCCGGCGTCGACCGGCGGGTGATCGTTCAGCGGCTTGCCGTCATCGATCGACGCACGCTTGATCTCGTTGATCGCCGCGTCGATCTCGCGGATGGCGCGGTTCTCGTCCCACTTCACCATCGCGCCAGCGGGCCGCTCGAGGTGAGCGCGCGCGTGGCGCAGGTCCGTGAGCGCGTGCAGGTACGCGGGGTGCCCTTGCGGCGGTGCCGCCACGACGACGGGCGCGGGCGCAGGTGCAGGCGGCGGTGCGGCAACGACGGGCGCTGGCGCGGGGGCAGGCGCGACCGGACCGGCTGCGATGGTCGCAGAGCCCGTGCATGCCGCAGTGGAAAGCAAAAGAATCGAGACGAGATGCTTCATGGTTCTCACCCTCTCCGGTAGGGACGTGCCGGTTGTTGCACGCGCCGCGCCTGACGCGCCACCGCTATGTGCGCCAACCGCAACGATCCGCAGCGAGCCACGGCGAGGCGATTTTCGCCCACGAGGCATTCTGCCCGGACGAGCACTTTGCGACGTGATGTTTTCGGGTAATGTGGCGTGGATCGAATGGTCGCGCCGCCCACCACTCCGCGCAGCTTCGCGGTCGACGTCGCGCGCGCCTCGGCCGCGTTCCAGGACATCGCGCGTCAGATGGGCGCGCAGTTTCTCGACAAGCAAGAAATCATCCGACTGATGACGATCTCGGCGATCGCCGGCGAGCACATGGTGATCGTCGGCCCGCCCGGCACCGCGAAGTCGGCGATGATCGACATGTTCGCGAAGCTGATCGACGCGCGCTACTTCGAGTACCTGCTCACGCGCTTCACCGAGCCGAACGAGCTGTTCGGGCCGGTCGACATCTCGGCGTTTCGCGAAGGCCGCTACACGCGCCGGCTCGAGAACATGCTGCCGACCGCCGAGATCGTGTTCCTCGACGAGATCTTCAAGAGCAACAGCGCGATCCTGAACTCGCTCCTGCACGTCATCAACGAGCGCAAGTTTCAGAACGGCCCCGAGGTCGTCAACGTGCCGCTGATCTCGCTCTACGCGGCGTCGAACGAGGTACCGAACGACGACAACCTGGCGGCGATGTTCGACCGCTTCCTCGTGCGCGTGCTCTCGGACAACCTCGACAGCTACCACTTCCACGAGCTGATGAAGAAGGGCGTGTCGCTCGAGCTCCGCAAGATGACGGGGCGCGCGCCCGGTCAGCCCGAGCTGCGCCCGACCGTGTCCGCGCGCGACCTCCGTCAGATCCAGCAGAACTTCGACAAGTTCATGGTGATGCCCGAGGAGTTCCTGACCAAGTACAAGGGACTCATCTTCCAGATCCGCAGCGAGGGTATCTCGGTCAGCGATCGCCGCGCGGTGAAGCTGTTGAAGCTGTTCGCGGCGAGCGCGGTGTTCGACGGTCGCACGCGCGTGCACGACGGCGACTTCTTCGTGCTGCGCCACATCTGGAACAACCTCGACCAGGTCGAGCTGCTCGAGGAGATCATCAACCCGGTCGTCGACGGCTACTACCGCGAGCATCCCGACGAGCGCCGCTTCATCGGGCCGAGCGCGAGCCTCGACGATCTGCTGACCGAGCTCGGCCTGATCCGCGAGTTGCTCACGTCGGGCACCGAGCTGTCCGACATCCAGCTGTTCAGCCAGCTCAAGAACCTGAACGAGATCAAGGTCGCGCTCGCGGCGCTGCCCGGCGATGCCGCGCAGCGGATGATCCGCGAGGTCGATCAGCTGCTCGAGACCGTGTTCGCGTCGTCGAAGTTCGGGCTGTAGCGGCGCTCAGTTGCCGCCCGTGTACAGCAGCTCACCGTCGGCGGGCGCCGCGGCGATCGTCGCGGGCCCGAGCGTGTCCTCGACG
>DATJXL010000115.1:0-13623 GCA_035500135.1 Kofleriaceae bacterium | reverse complement strand
GGTGCGCGATACGGCCTGCGCGGGCTCGCCCGTGGCGCCGTCGGCCGCGGCGACGCTGCAGACGCTTCTCGACGCTTGCCCCGCGAACACGGTGTTGACGCTCCAGACCGGTACGTTCACGATTCCGGCGACGCTCGTGGTGCCGAGCGGCGTGGTCCTGCGCGGCCAGGCATCGTCGGGATCCGGCGCCACGATTCTCTCGCTGCAGGCTGGAGCGAACGGACCGGTCGTGGCCATCGGCCCCGCGGGCGTCTACGATCAGACGTGTTATGCGAACGGCTACACGGGGGCGGTCGACCTGGCCGCCGATGCCGTCAAAGAAACGTCCACGGTTCAGATCCCCGCCGGCAACACCACGTTCGCCGCCGGCGATCTCGCGTTGATCGACCAGCCCGACACGAGCATCGTGCAGGTCGGAGACTGCACGTACTTCAAGCGGGTCGTCGGCGGGAAGAATCGCAGTATCAGCGATCGTGTCGAGATCTCCGCAGTGGATACGGCCACCGGCACGCTGACTCTCACGACGCCCCTGCATTGGACCTACAGCGCGAGCGGAGGCGCGCAGATCGCGAAGGTCGGCCAAGCGGTGACGAGCTGGGCCGGCATCGAGCACGTCTGGTTGCAGAACGGAAACAACCCGGTTCCGCCGGTCGGGTCCTCGTACGACGGAGCGTATGCCGGCGGCGTCGACATCACGAACGCCAAGTACTGCTGGGTCAAGGACGTGCAGACCGACGGCACGATCGTCGGAATGTCCGCGACCCTGACGGGTGCCTATCGTTGCGTCGTGCGCGACAGCCATTTTCACAACTCCAAGCTCTACGGATTCGGCGTCGACAACTACGGCATCGTCATCCGCTGCGGAGCGGCCGACAACCTGATCGAGAACAACGTCGTTCGCTATCTCGACATCCCGATCAACTTTTCGGTCTCGGGCGGCGGCAACGTCGTGGGCTACAACTACACGGACAACGCGTGGACTCTCAGCTCCAACGACGATGACCAGTATCAAGTGACGACCCTCGACGAGCACTGCTCGTTCCCTCACATGGAGCTCGTCGAGGGAAACTACTCGCCGCACATGGGACTGACCACGACCCACGGCAACGCGGGGTACTTCACGTACTTTCGCAACTACGTTTCGAGTCAATACGCTCCGGGTCCCATCGTCTGGGCCGAGGCCGAGACCGCCCAGAGCGGCAACATCGAGGCGTTCGAGTTCTCAGCCGGAGACGTCGATAACTCGGTGGTGGGAAACGTGCTCGGCAGCACGACCGATGCCGCGCTCGGACTTCCGGCGAGCCTCGGCACGGGCCCCGTGTCGCAGAGCTACATGGACTACACCGGCAGCGCGCCGGCGATCTTCGAGCTGCCCGGCGGCGCCAGCGACATCTCGGCCACGAGCCTCTGGGTCACTGGCAATTTCGATACGGTCAATCAACAGACGACCTGGAACATGATGACCACGACGCACACGTTGCCGGCGTCGCTGTACTACAAGCAAAAGCCCGCGTGGTGGCCGTCGGATCAGGCGTGGCCGTGGACGGGACCGGATCTGTCGCCGATGGTCCAGACCCTGCCCGCCCAGGCGCTGTCGGCAGCTTTCAACTACGCGACCGCGAACGATCCGACGTGCACGCCGGATGTCGGCAATTACGACTGCGTGTGCCCGTAGGCTGCGAGCTAGCCGAACCAGTACGACAGCTTGACCGCCACCGTCTGGATGCCCGAGTCGGTGATGATCTGGGGTGACGCGGAATGAAACGGCTGCGCGATCGGCGCGGACACGCCGCCGCGCTGCTGTTGCCACACGACATAGAGGATGCTGCCGGGGCGCAGCTCCCAGCGCAGCACCGCGGTCGAGCGCAGCGACGCCAGCGTGTAGTTCGGCTCGGGGATCGAGAACGTCGTGCCGCCGTCGACGATCGTGCGCAGCGCGGTCGCCGGATCGCTCGACGTCTGCACGTACCAGCGCACGTCGTCGGTGCCCGCGGCGGCGAGCTCGCCGATGTGATCGTAGCGGCCGATCGACAGGAACGGCTGCGCGTACAACGTCATCACGAGCTCGGGGCTCAGCGCCCACGTTGCGCGCAGCACGCACGACGCCTCGCGCCGATCGAGATGGCCGAAGATGTAGCGCGCGCCGTAGGTCTCGACCCCGCCGCCGTCGCCGGTGACGGTGTCGACGTACTGCCGCGAGGTCGCGAGCCAGGTCAGCGTCGGCTGGAGGTCGAGGCGCAGCTGCGGCTCCGGGCGCCACGTCAGCTGGGTCGCCGCGACGACGCCGTTCGCGTAGTCGTGGCTCGAGTAGACGTTGACCTGCGCCGACAGCTGGTTCTGCCGGCCGCTCGGCGTCGCCGCGTAGGCCCACGCGTTGCTCTGCCAGCCTTCGGCCATCTTCGGGCCGCCGCGCGTCAGCGTGTCCGACGTGCCCGGTGGGTTGACGGTCCACCCCACGCCGCCGTGCCAGAAGCTCGACAGCGTGACGTCGGCAAACGGGTAGAGCACGGCGGGCCGGCGGACGCCGCCGAAGTCCCAATCATCCGATGCCGCCAAGCCGGCATCCCACTGAAACACGTGCTCGCTCGGGGTCGTGATGATCCGCGTGAGGCTCGCGTAGATGTGGATGGTGTCGGCGCTCGCGAGGCCACCGAGGTCGTTGAGGTCGAAGCCCGGCGAGTCGGCGTAGAAGTGGACGGCCGGGCGCCACTCGCCCGCGCGACGGTCGGCGTTCGCGCCGGCCTGCCAGCCGAGCAGCTGATGCGCGTCGTCGTCGACGTGAAGGTACGACTGATCGGGCCGCTGGAAGAAATGCGTCGAGTCTTGCTCGGTGCTCGCGATCGCCGCGGCGCTGCCGAACAGCAGCGAGTAGTCGAGAAACGGCAGGACCTCCCACTGGCGATCCGGCGTGCGCAGCGTGGCGTCGAGGCCACCGGTCAGCGCGGTCGACGGCAGGATCGGCTCGAGATCGGTGTCGCCTTCGGCGCGCACGACCGCGGTCGCGATCGCACCGACGACCGACGCGCCGATCTGGTGCTCGATGCGCGCGACGCCCCAGCCGGTGAGCGGTGACACCACGAGCGTCTGCCGCTGGCCGGTGTCGTCGATCGCAGGTGCGGTCGCCGAGTCCGAGACCGCCGCGATCGCGGCGAGCTGCGTTGCGGGATCCAGGTAGCCGCCGAGCGACGCGGCACCGAGGATCCGGGTGTACTCGGGCAGCTGGATCTGCTCGTAGCCGGGCAGGCGCAGCGGCAGGCCGCCGATCCGCCGGCTGTAGAAGAACTGCGCGAACGGGTCGGTCAGGATCGAGTTGTTCTCGACGAAGAACGGCCGCAGCTCCGGCAGCTGGACCTCGTACGCGGTGAGGTTGACGAACGACGGGTCGGCATCGACCTGCGCGAAGTCGGGGTTGACCGTCGCGTTGATCGCGAGGCTCGCGGTCGGCCGCAGCCGGGCGTCGAGGCCGGCCTCGATGCCGCCGGTCGTGCGCGCCTGCGGATACGCGACCGGCACCTCGCTCGCCTGGCCGCGGATCGACACGTACGGCAGGAGCTCGAGGTGCACGCCCGGTCGCACCGGCGGCAGGTCGACGAGCTCGCCGAAGTAGCTCGACCACCCGATCTTGTCGAGCGGCACCGGGATCCAGAACACGTCCTCGCTGCGGCGCGGGACGTACCAGTCGAAGTCGATCCCCCAGCTCGAGGCCGGCTCGTGCGGCAACCGCAGCTGGGCGAGCGGGATCGCCATCTCGACCGACCAGCCGTCGGCGAGGAGCTGCGCCTTGCCGGTCCACACCGGGTTCCACGAATAATCGCGCGCGCCCTCGTCGTCGTCGGTGTGGATCCAGTCCGAGCGCACGCCGCGCGCGGTGAGCGCGAACGAGTACGCGATCCGCTTGGTGTGCGACGGATCGAGCGAGACGATGAAGCGCTCGGCGCCGTTGGTGTCGTCGAACTGAGTGAGCGCGTCGTCGACGTCGTCGGGCCCGCGCGACCACATCCGCGCGCCCACGTACAGGGTCGTGTCGTCGATCGCGACCGCGACCTCGACCGGATGGGTCGGCGGTCGCCCGAACCGCGGCTGTTGCTGCGCGAAGTCGCGCGCGAAACATGCGTGCTGCCACACCGGATCGTCGAGCACGCCATCGATCGAGCGCGGCGCGCCGCGCGTGACCGGCAAGCGCTTGGCGGTCACCTCGCAGTCGGCGCGCGCGGCGTGGCTCGCGCCGGCGAGCGCGCCCGCGACGACGAGCACGCATGCCCTCATACCAGGACGATCAGCTCGCGAAGCAAGAGCTGGCAGAGATGGCGGCACGCTTCGCGCCGGGGCAGACCGCAGGTCGCGAGCAGCTCGCGCACGGTGAGCACGCCCTCGATGCGGGTCATCAGGTAGATCGCGCGCTGGTCGATCGCTAGATCGACGAGCTGCTCGACCTGATGCGATAGCGCGATCGTCCGCGACTGCGGTCCCAGGAACGCGTGGTGGACGGTGTGAATGAGCTCGTCGTTGCTCGCGAGCAGCGCGTCGATGTCGCTGTCGGTGCGCGCCGCCGAGAGCGCGAGCTCGAGCGCGAGCACCGCGGCTTCGAGGTCGCCTCGCGCGTGGTACCGCATCACGTGCCCGAACAGCTGTGCGACCGCGGACGCCGGCAGGTCGCGCGCGTCGGTCGTGCCCGGCGCGATGCGCTCGAGCAACGCGTCGCACTTCGCGACGATCCGATCGTTCGGGGCCCGCGCCGCAGGATGGAGTCCCGCGGCCGCCAGCCGGAGGTCGTCGAGCGCCATGCCACCGGGCAGCGTCGCCAGGCGCGCCTCGCGCGGCGGCGGCCTGTGCACCGGCGTCTCGCGGGGCTTCGCGGGTGCCGGTGCCTTCGGCACCTCCGCGGCGCCCCGTCCGAGCAGCTCGTCGATGTGTGCGGCGAGCGCCGCGCTCGACAGGTCCAGGCCGTGCGCGGCCACGACGCGATCGAGGTCGACGAGCAACGCCCCGGCGGACGGATAGCGATCGGCCGGCCGCGTCGCGAGCAGCCGAAGCACGATGTCCTCGAGGTCGCGGGGATATCCCTTCACGAGCCGCGACGGGGCCACGAGCTCGCCGCGCACGATCGCCTCGAGCGTCTCGAACTCGCTCGCGCGATCGAACGGGCGCCTCCCCGTGGTGAGCTCGTACAGCACCACGCCGAGCGAGAACAGATCGGATCGGCCATCGAGCGGTCGCGCGCGGCATTGCTCGGGGGACATGTACGGGATCTTGCCCTTGAGCCCGCCGCTCGAGGTGCGAGGGCTCGCGCCGGTCTCGACGCGCGCGATCCCGAAATCGACCAGCTTGATCGCACCCCGGTTGCTCACGAGGATGTTGCTCGGCGAGATATCGCGATGGACGAGGTTGAGCTGCGCGTGCGGGCCGTTCGGATCGTGCACGTACGCGAGCGCACACGTGGTTCCGTACATGACCGAGATCGAGATCGCGAGCGGCATCGGGCGCCGCCGCTCGGCGGCCGCGGCGAGCAGCGTCCGCACGTCGTGGCCATCGACCAGCTCCATCGCGAAGAAGCACACGTCGTGATCGAGCCCGACGTCGAAGACCTCGGCGATGTTCGGGTGGTGCAGGGTCGCGGCGAGCCGCGCTTCGGCGACGAACATCTCGTTGAGCCGGGGCTCGTGCGCGAACGCCGGCAGCAGCCGCTTGATCGCGACCGGCGCGGCCCCGGGATCGTTGCGAGCACGCGCGACATAGACCTCGGCCATGCCACCTGCGCCGAGTCGCCGGACGATCTCGTAGCGTCCCACGATGGCACCCGGTGTGAATTCGATCATCGACACGGCGAGCGACAGTCGAGCGTATCACGCGCTCGACCGCGTTCTTGCAGACACGGTCGAACGTGCGCGTGGCGACACACCCGCCCGTTGCTTCGAGGACGTGAGCGATGGCGCGCCGCGTGCACCGGCGCGCGAACGATGAAGGACATCCTTGGCAAGATGAAACGTGGCGTCCTGCGCGCTGGCTACCTCGCGAAGGCGATGGTGCTGGCGTGCTTTCTCGGCGTGATCGAGCTCGTCGGCAGCTCGCGCGGCCGGCGCGTCCTCGGCGTGCTCGCGCTCGGTGGGCTCACCGCGGGGTTCGTGTTCGCGAAGCCGATCCGCTCGATCGCGCCGGGCGAGGCAGCGGTGCGCGTCAACAAGCTGACCGGCGGCGTGACCGTGCTCGACGAGGGCTGGGCGCTCGACCTGCCCCTCGTCCACGAGCTGCGCACGTACCCGCTGCACGATCAGGTCTATCGCCCGGCCGATGCGGCGAAGGCCAGCGGCGCCGGTGCATTCCAGACCAACGAAGGCCTCACGATCGGCATCGACGTGACGGTCCGGTGGGCGCTCGATCCCGATCGGATGTCGCGCGCGGCCCGGCTGCGGCCCGACCAGCTCGGCGCCGAGCTGGTGCAGCCGACGGTCGACGGCCTGTTGCACAAGACGTTCGCGGCCCACACCGTGCGCGAGATCTTCGCGACTCAGCGCGGGCCGATCCAGAAGGCGATCGAGGACGAGCTCGCGGGCCAGCTCGCGGGCGAAGGCGTGATCGTCAAGTCGGTCGCGATCGGCAGCGTCGACCTGCCGGCGCAGTATCGGGCCGGGCTCGAGGCGCTGCTCTCCGAGGAGCTGTCCGCGGACAAGATGAAGTACACGCTCGAGCTCAAGCAGCAGGGCATCAAGCAATCCGAGCTCGAGGCCGAGGCCGACAAGGTGCGGCGCGAGAAGGCAGCCGAGGCCGCCGGCGAGGAGCAGATCATCGCGGCGAAGGCGCAGGCCGAGGCGATGACGCACGTCCTGCCGCTCAAGGAGAAGGAGATCGAACAGAAGCGGCTCGAGGCCGAGGCGGCCAAGGTCGAGCGGATCGAGCAGGCGCAGGCCAACGCCGAGGCGCGGCGGATCGAGGCCGGCGGCGAGGCCGACGGCCGGCGCAAGCTCGCCGAGAGCGATGCCTACCGGCTCGAGGTCACCGGCAAGGCCACGACCGAGCAGATGGCGCGCGAGGCGGAGGTCATCCAGAAGAACCCGCTCATGATCCAGAAGACGCTCGCCGACAAGCTGTCCGACAAGATCCAGGTCATCATCGCGCCGCCGCAGTCCGGCGGATTCTTCGCGAACGGGCTGCTCGGCGGGCAAGGCTACGGCGGCATGGCCGGCGCCGCCGACAAGGCCGACAGGGCCGAGCCGTGATCCCGTTCGCGATCGTCGCCGCGGTCGTCGTCGGCGATCACGTCGCGTTGCGCGCCGCGCCCGAGCGCACCGCGGCCCAGCAAGCGGTGCTGTGGAAGGGCGACTGGCTCGAGGTGCGCGGCCATCGCAAGGGCTGGCTCGAGGTCTACGACCACCGCCACGATCGGCCCGGCTGGGTCGCCGAGCGCACGACGCGGCAGGTCGAGGTCGTACCCGCATCGGCGCCGGCGCTGCGCGCGGTCGTCGACTTCGTGCGCGACACGCCGGGCTCGGAGTCGCTCGGCATCGCGTACGCGGCGCTCTATCTCAAGGTCGCCGCGAAACCCGCGATCGATGCCGGCATCATGGTCGAGCTCGGCACGCTGGCCGACCGGCTCGCGCGCCGCGCGACGGTCGTCACCGACCCCGGTGCGGCCGCCGACAGCACGGCCGCCGAGCAGCTCGAGGTCGCGCGCAGCTGGGGGATGGCATTCGCATCGGTCGAGCGCGACGACGGCATCGCCGTCTGCTACGACGGCCAGGCGTTTCGCGCCGCGCTCGCGCTCGCGCCATCGCCGAGCGACGCTGCCACCGCCGCGCTCGCGCTCACCGATCCGGCGTGCACGCCGGCGCATCTCGGCGCGACCGAACGCGCCGCCCTCGCCGAGGCCAGGCTCGCCACGCTCGATCGTGCGCCGACCCAGAGCGCCCCGCCCGTGCTCGCCAACGCGCTGCGCATCCGGCGCGCGCGCGTCGCCGCCGAGCTCGCGTGGAGCGCCGCGCGCAAGGGCGACCTGGCGGGCTCGGCGAGCCGCGCGAGCGATGCGGTGGCGGCCTACGTCGCGCTCGATCGCGCCGAGCTCGCCGACGACGATGCGGCCGCCGCCGACGCGGCCGCGATCGAGGTCGAGGCCGCGCGGTTCGCCGGCGAGGTGGCGCGCGCGCCCGGCTCGCTCGCGTTGAAGCTCGACCCGGGTCAGCCCGGCGAGACGTGCATGACCGTCGTGCCGAAGCGCGGCCCGGCGAGCAAGCCCGCGTGCACGTTCGGCCAGGTCTGGTCCGCGTCGTTCGCGGCCGGTCCCGACGGCACGACCGCGGCGGTGGCGGTCGAGCCGCTGCCCGGCTGGCTCGAGCTGTGGTTGTTCCGCAAGGGCGACGACGGCGGCTGGATGGTCGACACGCTCGCGCCCTCGACCGACGCCCCGACGCTCGGCTATGTCGAGCTCGCCGGGTGGTCGCCCGACGGTCGCCACGCGCTGCTCGCCCGCGCGGTGCGCGATGCGACGGGCGTCCACCACGCGTTCGAGTCGGTCGAGCTCGCCACGCTCGCCGTCGCCAAGCAGGCGTCGACGCTCTCCGGCATCGGCGCCGCGAAGCAGTGGGCGTCACGCGACTGGCGCCGCGCCACGCTCGGACCGCACTGAACGGTGACCTGCGCGGGATTCCACGGTCGTGCTGACGGTGATGTCGCGGTTCCACTCGCTCGTCGTGCGTAAGCATGCAAGATCGCGGCGGCATCGCGGTTGCAGTACGCGCACGGCGATGCGGCTCGTTCCGTACGCAGCGCTCGGGCTCGCCTCGGCGGCATGCGTCGACCCGGGGCGCCCGCTGACGCAGCTCGGCGCGACCGGCATCTACGTGTACGCGTCCGACACGGACCCGCTCGATCAGCTGCCGCCGCGGCTCGAAGTCGATCTCGATACGCCCGACTGTGCGCCGCTGGCTTCCGATGCACGCATCGTGTTTCACGGCATGGCGCTGCCGATCACGCAGCCCTCGATCGCCGACGGCGGCGGCTGCGTGATGGGACAGGCGACCACGACGCTGACACCCGGCGCCTTCACCGACACGACGCAGACGATCGAGATCGTCGACCCGTCCGCGACGTGGACGATCGCGTTCGACGGGCTCTACGATCCCGACCTCGTGTTCACGACGGCACCGCTCGTGATGACCGAGCCGGCGACGATCACGTGGCAGCACGGCCCCCCGATCGAGAATGCCTGCTTCTACTACGACGATCCGGACACGACCGACCTGCTGGCCTGTGCCGACGATGACGACGGCCCGGACAACCCGTTCGCGAAGCCGATCGGAAACACGATCCAGCTGTCGTTCCCGCTGTTCACGCCGGACGTGACGACGCTCCAGCTCTCGGCGGTCGGCGCGTACGCCGTCGGCGGCGCGAGCGCGCGCAGCAGCGGCAGCACGGGCGCCACGTGCGACGGGCCGGCGTCGTGCTCGATCGAGCTGACCGTGACGCACGATATTCCCGTCGCGCTCGTGCCGTGAGCCGTCGACACTGGTATGCCTAGGCGTGCTCGCGTCGTTGCAGGAGGTGATCGTCGCCGTCGCGACCGACCGCGCGGTGCGCCGGCGGTTCGCGCGCGACCGCGATGCCGTGCTCGCCTCGTACGAGCTGGGCGCGCGCGAGCTGGCCGCCCTGCGCGCGCTGCCGATCGAGGCGATCGACCGCTACGCGGCATCGCTCGAGCTCAAGCGGTGGGGCGAGCTCGGGCGCGTCGTACCGCGCACGCTGCGCGTCGTGCCAACCCTGCCGCAGATCTACCGGCGATGGCTCGGCGCGCATCCCGCGCCGGCGCGCTTCACGGTGCTGTCCCCGGGCGCGAGCGAAGGGCTGCGCGCGCTCGGCGAGCTGCGCGCGGCGCTCGCCGACGACCGTCACGCCGACTACGCCGCCGACCTCGTCACGTACGAGGTGCTCGCGGCGGCGAGCCGCGAGGACGGCGAGCCGCGCGGGTTCACGAGCCGGTTCGCGATCCACGAGGTCGCGCGCGCGATCGATCGCGGCGGTATCCCGATCGATCCCGATCCGGCGCCGCATGCGTATCGCTTCGCGCGCGAGCGCGTGCAATGGCGACCAGCGTGAGCTTCCTCGGCGCCGGCATCGGCTATCGCCGCAAGCATCGCGACGCGCTGCTCGCCGACGCCGGCGAGCGCCCGTCGCTGCTCGAGATCATCCCGGGTCATTTCTTCGCCGATCCCGACGCGCTCGCCCCGCTCGCCGCCCGCTATCCGCTCGTGTTCCACGAGGTCGGGCTCTCGCTCGGCACCGCCGATGCCGGCTCCGCGGTCGCGCGCGAGCTGATCGCTCGGATCCGCGGGCTGATCGATCGCGCTCGCCCGGCGCTCGTCACCGATCACGTCGCGATCACGCGATCGCCGGCCGGCGTCGACCTCGGCCACCTGTGCCCGCTGTGGTACACGCGCGAGGCGCTCGCGCTGGTCGCCGATCGCGTGCGCGCGCTGCAGGATCGCTTCAGCGTGCCGGTCGCGCTCGAGAACCTCGCCGCGCCGTTCGAGCTCGCCGCGGCCGAGCTCGACGAGCCCGCGTTCTTCCGCGAGCTGTGCGCGGCGACCGGATGCGGCATGCTCCTCGATCTGTCCAACCTGATCGCGAACGCGCGCAACTTCGGCTTCGACGCCGCCGCCCGGCTCGCCGACTACCCGCTCGAGGCGGTCGCGCAGGTCCATCTCGCCGGCGGCGGCGACGATCGCGGGTTCTACGTCGACAGCCACGACGCGCCGGTCGGCGACGATTCGTTCGCGCTGCTCGGGCAGATCCGCCGCCGCGCGAATTCGCTGATCGCGATCGTCGTCGAGCGCGACGATCACATCCCACCGCTCCCCGAGCTCGTCGCCGAGGCGCGGCGCGCCGAAGCCTTGTGGAGGCAGCCATGATCGATCTCGATGCCCTCGCCGCCGATCTCAAGAAGGCCAAGCTCGTCGACCGCGGCCGGCTCAAGCCGGGCGGCCGCAAGGAGGTCGAAGCCGAGATCGATCAGCTCGATCACGACCGCGGCTTGCACGCGCACGTCGTCGTGCTGCTGCTCTCCGACGATCCCGCCGAGGCCAAGCCGGTGTGGGATCGGCTCGCGTACGACGAGCGGACCGAGCTGCTGCTGATCTCGAACGGCAAGGCCTGGGAGGTGCGCGGCTGGGGCCTCACCAGGGCGCAGATCGACGCCGCGATGGCCGACTCCGCGCCGGCGTACAAGGCGTACCTCGGCAAAGGCCTCGTCGCGTCGCTGACCGCGCTCGCCGGCAAGGTAGCGGCGGTCGCGGCGCCGCCACCGCCGCGCGCGCCCGACAGGCCGACGGCGCCGCGGTCGCAACCGCCGACCGAGTCGATCGCGCCGAGCAGCGGAACGCCGACGCGATCCACCGGCGCCACGTTCCCCTGGCTTCCGCTCGGCATCGGCGGCGCGGTCGCGATCGGCGCCGTCGCGTTCGCGATCCATCGCCGCAACCGGCGCGCGACCGAGTCGCGCGGCGACTTCGATCGCGCGCGCGCGTCGGCCGAGCGCGCCTACGCCGACCTCGTGCTCGCATGCGAGGATCTCGGCGGCGACGCCGGCACGCAGCTGCAGCTCAAGGCCTCCGATCTGAAGAAGCGGCTCGACGACGTGATCGCCGATGCCGACGGCAAGCCCGACAAGATGTCCGACCGCGTGGTGCTCGGAAAGATCGCGCAGCTCGACTCCGAGCTCGCGGCGCTGCGCTCGACGCAACTCCAGAAGGCCCAGAAGGCACGAGGCTAGTCATGTTCAAGTCCAAGATCTCCGTCCACCTGCCCAGCGCCGAGACCCAGCGCCACAAGGGGCCGATCGAGTGGGTCCGCTCGCTGTTCGGCGCGAAGCTCGATCTACGCAGCGGCAAGGAAGAGCTGACCGTGAGCGCGCTCTCGCTCGTCGAGGGCCTCGAGAGCGCGTTCAAGCAGGTCGGCATCACCGACGCGATCACGCTGCTCGTCGATCGCAGGGTGATCTACGCCGACAACAACAACGTCACCGACGATCTGTCGCTCGTGTGGCAGGCCGCGCACGAGGGCGGCGTGCTCGACAACCCGTTCCGCGAGCTCCACCTCGTGCTCGTGCACAAGGAGCAGGGGCTGCACACGATCATCGACGTCGAGGTCGAGAACGGCGTCGTGCTCGGCACCGACGCGATGACGATCGTGCTGTCGTCGCGGCTCGAGGGCCTGCGCATCCAGCCCGGCGAGACCGCGCAGCAGTACGCGGCGCGCGTGAAGGACTTCGCGACCGTCGGCGAGGGCGTCGAGCCATTCAAGTACGTGCTCGACGGCCTGACCGACGCGCTCGCGGATGCGCTGCGCGCGACGCTCGTCGGCGCGACCGTGCGCGCCGAGCCCGCCGCGGTCGAGCTGATCCGACCCGACGTGCGGCAGGTCGCGAACTTTCGCAAGCTCGGCTTCGGCGACGGCGTCGTCGCACCGACCTACCGCGCGGTGCCCACGCAGCGCCGGTTCGGCGCGTACGCCGACCCGTACTACTACTATTATTCCGATCCCTACTACGACTTCATGAACTGGGTGCTGCTCGACTCGATGCTGACGTCGTCGTGGCATCCGAGCTACATCAGCGTCTACGAGCCAGGCGGCCAGTTCCTCGCGACCGGTGACAGCGTCACGCCGCACCTCGGCGATGCGTGGGCCGGCGGCTCGGTCAGCTTCGACAACGATGGCGGGCTGGTCGTGCCCGCGAGCATCCCCGACACGTTCTCGAGCGATCCGTGGAGCGGCGGCAGCTTCGGCGACAGCTTCGGCAGCGGCTCGAACGACTCGTCGTGGGGCAGCTCGGGCGACCTCGGCTCGAGCTCGAGCGGTAGCTCGTGCAGCTCGAGCTCGTCGTGCTCGTCGAGCAGCTCGTGCAGCTCGAGCAGCTCGAGCAGCTCGTGCAGCTCGAGCTCGTCGTGCTCGTCGAGCAGCTCGTGCGGCAGCTCGTGCGGCGGCAGCTCGTGCGGGAGCTCGTGCGGCAGCTGAGCTAACGAGCTTCCGCCGCGAGCGGGTTCGGCGTCGGCTCGCCGATCCTCATCAACCGGTTGCGGTCGGTGTGATGAAACGGGTCCGCGAGGCCGGGGATGATCATCACGGTGTCTTGCTCGTACGACCACGTGCCGTCGGCATGGATCGTCACGTCGATCGTGAAGCGGATCGTCTTGAACGCGTGCTCGAGGAATGGATTGGAGACGATCCCGTTCGTCTCCGAGCCGCGCACGGCCTCGAGCCGGAACGTCTTCGCGTTCGGCGCGGCGCGGCCGACCGCCATCGCGATCTGCGCGCGCGGGATCGCGAGCGTGCAGATCACCGTCGAGGTCGCGGGCTCCCACAGCCAGTAGCCGACCTGATCGTGGAACGTCTCCACCGAGTCGGGCTTGACGATGTGCGTGTGGTAGCGCAGCCCGTAGAACAGCTGGGGGCCGTTCGTCTGCGGATCGATCGGCTGGAGCTCGTAGCGCTCGATGTACGGCTCGCGCTCCGGGCCATCCGCCGACGGGTGCACGTCCTCGCCCGCCGTACTCTTCCAGATGCCGGCCATCGCGGCGAGCGGCCCGAGGTTGCGCAGCGTGTCGACGTCGGCGTCCGGCTCGGTGTAGATGTCGGTCGGGA
>DATJXL010000114.1:0-25421 GCA_035500135.1 Kofleriaceae bacterium | reverse complement strand
TCCGCGCGTGTGGGACGTCGACGCGGCGAGCCCGGGCGCCGCGCTCGCGATCGCCGACTACCGTGCGATCGGCTTCGGCGACGGCGGCCGCGCGGTCGTGCTCGATACCGCACGCACCGACGAGGTCGTCCACACGGTCGCGATCTTCGACAGCGACACCGGCCTGCTCGCGCACGCGATCGCCGATTCGCAGGCGCTGCCGGCGATCTCCGCGAACGGCGGCGCGGTCACGACCGTGCTCGCGAGCCATCGCGTCGTGACGTGGACGTTCGCGGACGGAGTCGAGACCGCGCTGAGCGGACCCGTGCAGCAAGCCGAGCTCGATCCGTCGGGACGACTGCTCGCGGGCATCGACGTCGCGGGCGAGGCGGTGCTCGTGCTCGACGCCACGGACAACCGGTTGCTCGCGCGCTGGGCGATCGCGCACGACCCTCCGACGATCGGATTCACGCAGGACCGCTTCGGCTACCCGCGCGGCAGCGCGTCGTGGTCGCGTGATGGCACCGCGATCGTCACGCGGTCGCGTCGGCTCGCGGTGTGGAATGCCGACACCGAGCTGCCGGCTCAGCTCGCACCGCTCGTGCACTGCAACGTGCCGTGGCAGGTCGAGGATGGCCGGCTCGTCCCGGCGGTCGCGCGCATGCACGGCCGCGTCGTCGCCGGCGTGCACCCGGTCGCCGGCGCGACGATCGACGTCGAGTACCGGCGGCCGCCCGACCTCGGACTCGAGGTGACGTGGCAGCTGCGCGAGTCCCGCACCGAGCGCTGGCACCTGCGCGCCGATGGCGACGGCGGCTTTGCCCAGGATCGGCTCGCGCCCGGCGAGTACACGCTCGCCGTGCACGGCGGAGCAGCGACCGTGACGGTCCCCGCCACGGTCACGATGGAGGACGAGGAGCTGGTGATCGATCTCGCTGGAACCCGTGCGCGATCGCCATGACCGAGAGCCCGAACAACGCGAGCACGATCGTCCGCAACCGGTTGACCATCGTGTACACGACGCCGGCCGCGGGCGACGCGCCGAGCACGCCGTACAGCGCGTAGTTCGTGCCGTCGGCGACGCCGAGCCCGAGCGGGATCACGTTGGAGATCCACGTGACGAGGATGCCGACCGACAGCATCGCGACGACGAGCACCGGATCGAGCGGGATCGCGGCCGCCCGCAAGAGGACGATCGTGCCGATGCTGTTGACCACGCGCGAGCTGACGACACCGGCGATGCCGCGCGCGAGCCCCGACGCGCGGCGATGGCCACGACCCGGCGCCAGCTCCTGGAGGTGCGCGTCGATATCCGCGATCGCCGCGCGCCAGCGCGCGGCGCGCTCCGCGCTGATGAGGCTCGTGCCGCGCACGACATCGACCGCCGTCGCGACCGCACCGCGCCGCACGATCCACGCCAGCGCGATCGCGAGCGCGACGAGCAGCGCGGTCGCGATCCACACGACAAGCTGCACCTGCGACGGCAGGTCGAGCAGCAACAACGTGATCGGCACGCCGATCACGATCGTCGCGATCGCGGTGTACAGCGTGAGCAGGTTGAACATCACGACCGCCGAGACCGCGAGGCTGGTCGGCACCGTGTGCGCCAGCGAGGTGACCTTGACCGGCTCGCCGAGCGAGTTGCCCGGGGTCAGGCGGTTGATCGCCATGCCCGACAGCTGTGCCGCGAACGCGGTGCGGTAGCGGATCTGCGTGCGCGGCCGCAGCATGCTGTAGATCGCGAACGCGTCGCAGCACGCCGACGCGACGTCGATCGCCGCGATCACCACGAACGACGCGCCGATGCCGACGATCGCGTCTTGCAGCCGATCCCAGCCCGGCTCGCGCATCACGAACGCGAGCGCGACCGCGCCGATCGCGAGCACGATCACGTTGAACAGCCGCTTCTTGCGGTGCGGCACGCTAGTCGCCTACCAGGAACACTGCCGCCGCCGACTTCATCCGTGCACTATTGCATGCGACCCTGTCGGGATGGAGAACGTGTCGCTGCGCACGACGGACCAGGTGTTCACGGGGATCGCCGGAGCGTTCGCGGTGTTGCCGCTGTTCGCGAGCTACTCGGTGACGACTGACTCGTCGTATCGCGACTACGTCGCGATCGCGGGTGGCGCCATCGCGGTGCCGTGCGCGCTCGTCGCCGCGCTGCTCGCGATCAAGTACCGCGGCGGCACGCTGCGCATCGGCCTCGCGTTCGGCGCGCTCGTGCTCGGCGGGTTCCAGCTCGCGCGCGGGCTCGGCGTGTTCGCCGACACCGGTGGCAGGACCGAGGTCGCGATCCGCGAGATCTCGCCGCCGCCCGAGCCCGAGCAGGCGCCACCCGAGCCCGAGTCCGTCCAGCTCGAACGCGCGTGCAACGCCGGGAAGCCCGACGCTGCCGCGTGCACGAACTTCGGCGTGATGGTGCTGCAAGGCCACGGCGTCGCGAAGGACGAGAAGCGCGGGCTGGAGCTGTTCCGGCGCGCGTGCGAGCTCGGCGATGCGGTCGGCTGCCGCAACGTCGGCGTGCTGTATCGAGATGGTGTCGGCGTCACCGTCGATCTCGCGCAGGCGCTGACGTTCTTCGACAAGTCGTGCGGATTGCAGGATTACTCGGGCTGCCACTCGGCCGGGCTCGCGTACATCCAAGGTTTCGGGACGAAGAAGGATGCCGCGCGCGGCGCGAAGCTGCTGGCGACTGCCTGCGATCAAAAGGAGGCCTCGGGCTGCTTCGACCTCGGGGTCGCGACCGAGGCCGGCGATGGCACCCGGAAGGACCCGAAGAGGGCGCGCGAGCTGTACCGGCAGGCGTGCGACGGCGACGACGATGCCGGCTGCAACAACTACGCGGTCATGGTCTTGCGGGGCGAAGGCGGCCCGAAGGATCGCGCGCAGGCGATCGAGATGTTCCGGAAGGCGTGCTCGCTCCACAACGACAACTCGTGCGCCACGCTGAAGAAGCTGAAGAGCGAGTGACGCGTGACGCGTGACGCGGCGAGCGTCCGGCCGCCGGACGTGTTGTCCGAACGGCGGAAACCCGGACCGGACACGCACGTGCAAGCGCGCGAGATCGCGAGCGCGCGACCTGGCGCGCGGCGTGAAATGGCTCGCGGCCATGCCCAAGCTCGCACGCATGCATCCTCATCTTCACGAACCCGCCCTGCGCGCCGTGATCGACGCGGCGCCGCCGGTCGCCGAGCTCGCCCGCGCGATCCGCGATCCGGGCGAGCTACTCGCGAGGCTCGTGCTCGCATGCGGCGAGCTCGTGCACGGCTATGCCGAGCCGCCCGACAGCGTCGCGCGGCGGTGCGCGCATCACCGCGCGTGGGGCGCAGTCCGCGAGCTCGATCGCGGCGTGCTGGCCGCCAAGATCGGGCGGCGCGCTCCGGCCGGGATCGTCGCGAAGGCGCAACGTGCCGTCGATCGCGCCGACGTCATGGTCGGAGCGTTACCCGGTGTCGCCGCCGGCTAACGATCACGGTGTGTTGCGCCGCGTGTGCGACTTTCTGCGTGGCGCTCCTCTACCTTCTGTAAGCTGAAAAGAGGGAGCCCGCGAACATGCGTATTCATCTCGTCCTGACGTGCCTGGCGCTCGCGATCGCGAGCGTCGGCTGCAAGAAATCCACATCGACGGGCGGCGGCGGCGGCGGTGGCGGCGGCGGCGGTGGCGGCGGCGCCTGGCTGGTCGGCGCGGCTGGCCTCATGACCAACGTCCAGGATGACGGCGCGATCGGTGTCGACTACAACGCGCCGACCGATGCGTCGCTCAACGGCATCGCGTGCCGGTATCAGGGCGAAGCGTGGGTGGTCGGCGATCGCGGCACGCTGCTCTACACCAACGACGGGGGCACGACGTGGTCACCGGACGCGGTACCGACCGCGGCGAACCTGCGCGCGCTCGCGACGCAGGACGCCGGCCCGGTATTCGTGGCGGGCGACGGCGCGTTCCTCGAGACGATCGATACCGGCGCGACCTGGCGCGCGTTCGGCGACGGGACGCAGAGCTTCCGCGCGCTCGCGGCGGCGCAGGACGCCACGACCGTGCTCGCGCTCGGCGAGGACGGTGGCGTGTGGAGCTTCGACCAGGCGCGGTCGACGCTGGCGCGGATCGCGACGCTCGACGGCGCGCATGCCGTCGCGATCTCGCCCGACGGCGCCACCGCGTTCGTCGCGGGCGTCGGCATGTGGCGCTCGCTCGATGCCGGAGCGTCGTGGACGCAGCTCGCGGTCGATCCCGCGCTCGCGCTCGATGCGGTCAGCGTCGGCGAGGACGGCGGCGCGGTCGCGGTCGGCGCCGCCGGCGCGATCGTCGCGGTCGATCCGGCCGGCACGGTGACGGTGCAGCGCGCCGGCACCGCGAACCTGCACGCGCTCCACATCGCGGATGCCGACGACACCGACGCGCTCGGGTTCGCGGCCGGCGACGGCGGCGCGGTCTGGATGACGCACGACTCGGGCGCGACCTGGCAGCGCGGGCCGAACGTCGGCGGGCAGGTGCTCGGCGTCGACATGATCGGCGCGGGACACAACTGATCAAGGCGTCCAGGGACGTCACTTCTTCGGCAAGCCGTACAGATCGTAGAGCGCCGGCGTGCCGAGCCCGAGCTTGTCGAGCGACGGACGGATCTTCGCGAGATCGCCGACGATCGAGATCACGAGCTGGTTCGCAGGCACGAGCGCCGCGGCGGCGCGGACGTCGGCCGCGGTGACCTTGCGAACCTCGGCCGCGTAGTGCGAGTAGAAGTCGTCGGGAAGCCCGAGCACGGCGAGCTCGGAGAACGCGCTCGCGACCGAGCTGTTGGTCTGGAACATCGCGGGCAGTGCGCGGATGAGATTCTGCTTGGCCTTGTCGAGCTCGTCGGCGGGCAGATCGGCGGTGGCGAGCCCGTCGACGATCTGCAGCGTCTCGGTGATACCGTCCGCGGTCGACGGCGTCTCGATCGCGCTCGCGATCACGAACGGGCCCGGCGCGAGTCGCCAATCCATCCCCGCCGAGATCCCGTACGTGATGCCGAGCTGCTCGCGCAGGCGCTGCTCGAGGCGGCTCGTGAAGCCACCGCCGAGCGCGTTGGTCATCACCTCGAACGCGAAGTAGCCGGCATCGACGCGCGGCGGCCCGACGAGGCCGATGCGAACGTCGGACTGCTCGGCGCCGGGGCGATTCGCGACCAGGAGGCGGTGTGCGATCTTCTGCGCCGGCGCGACCGGCCGCGCCGGCGTTCGCGCGCCCGCCGGCTTCCACGCGCCGAGCCCGGCGTCGAGCTGCGCGCGCAGCTTCGCGCGATCGACGTCGCCGGCGACGACGAGCGTCATCGCGGCCGGATCCCAGTGCGCCTGGTAGAACCGCTGCGCGTCGGCGAGCGCGAGCTTGCCGACGTCGGCGCGATGGCCGCTGGCCGGGTGCCCGTACGCGGTGCCCGCGCCGTACAGCGCACCGTCGAGCACGATCCCGGCGACCTCGGACGGGCGATCCGGGCGTTGCTCGAGCGAGGTCACGCGATCGCCGCGGACGCGCGCGAACTCCTTCGGGTCGAACGCGGGCCGGGTCACGATCTCGGTCACGAGCGCGAGCGTCGGGTCGAGCGTCTTGGCGAGCGCGTGCCCGGTCACGTACGCGGCATCGCGGTCGACGCCGAGATCGATCTCGGCGCCAAGCCGATCTTGTTCCTCGGCGAGCGCGATCGCGGACCGCCCGCCCGCGCCTTCGTCGAGCAAGTCGGCGGTGAGCGCGGCGAGGCCGCCCTGCCCGACCGGATCGTCGGCGGTGCCGGCGCCGGGCGCGACCAGCTCGAACGCGACGATCGGCAGCGCGTGGTTCTCGATCACGAGCAGCGCGATGCCGTTCGCGAGCCGCTCGCGCACCGGAACGGGCGGCCGGAACACCGGCTCGGTCGCAGGCGCAGGCGGCTTGGTCCAGTCGGCGATGCCGGACTTGTCCCACGGCGCCGCCGACGCCGACGCCGCGACGCACGCGCATAGCCACGCGCGCCGCATCACGGGCGCACCTTCTTGCCCGGGTTGACCGTCAGCACGACGCGAGCCTTCGGCAACAGGTACGTCGCGGTCGCGGCCCGCACGTCGGCGGCGGTCACCGCGCGGTAGCGCGCGAGGTCCTTCGCGAAGAAGTCGGGATCGTGCGCGAGCACGTCGTACTCGGCGAGCCGCTGCGCGCGCGACAGCGTCGATTCGAGGCCCGACAGGAACTCGGCCTCGTGCGAGTTGCTGGCGCGCTCGAGCTCGCCGGCCTCGGGTTCTCCCGCGGCCAGCCGCGCGACCTCGTCGCTCACCTCGCGCAGGAGCCGCTTCGGATCGACGCCCGGCTTCGCGGTGACGACGACCTCGACCTCGCCCGCGAGCTCCTCGCTGTACGAGTACGCCGAGACGTCCTGCGCGATCTTCTCGGCGTACACGAGCCGCTTGTAGAGCCGGCTCGACTTGCCTCCGCCGAGGATCGAGGCCGCCACGTCGACCGCCGGCTCGTCGTGCGAGTATGCGGCCGGTGCTCGCCACGCGATGTACACGCGCGGCACCTTGACGTCGTCGGTGGTCGTCACCTCGATCGACTTCGCGAGCGCCGCCGGCGCCTTGTACGTCGGGCGCACGGGCTCGGGCGCGCGCGGGATCCACGCGAAGTATCTCGTGACGAGCGGCTTCACCTGCGCGAGCGTGACGTCACCGGCGATCACCATCGTCAGGTTGTTCGGCACGTAATACTTCTCGAAGAACGCGCGGACGTCGTCGAGCGCCGCCGCGCGGATGTCCGCGACATGACCGATCGGCGGCCAGTGATACGCGTAATCCGCCGGCCACAGGTTCTCCGCGACGACCAGGTCGGCCATCCCGTACGGCTGGTTCTCGACGCTCTGGCGGCGCTCGTTCAGCACGACGTCGCGCTGGTTGTCGAGCTTCGCTTGATCGAGCGTGTCGGTGAGCCCGGCGATCCGATCGGCCTCGATCCACAGCACCTGCTCGAGGAAGCTCGAGGTCGCGACGTTCTCGTACACGGTCGCGTCGCTCGAGGTCGACGCGTCGGACCAACCGCCCGCCGCCTCGAGCAGCCGATCCATGAGGCCGTCCGGCAGGTGGGCCGATCCTTTGAACATCAAGTGCTCGAACAGGTGCGCGAACCCGGTGTGATGCGCGAGCTCGTCCTTCGATCCGACGCGCGCCCACATCACCTCGTGCACGAGCGGCGCCTTGTGATCCTCGAGCACGTACACGCGCATGCCGTTCGCGAGCTCGAACTTCTGGTAGACGAGCTTCGGATCGTCGGCGTGCGCCCGCGCGGCGAACGCGAGGAGAATCACGAGGACCCAGCGCTGCATACGCGGATTGTGGGCGACCAACGCGCGGGCGACAATCCCGGAGATGCGCATCGCGCCGGCGGCCCATCCCTCCGGATGCCCGGCGGCCGGATCGCTACACGTGGACGCGCATGCGCCGGCGGCCGAAGTTGCCGATCGCGGCACCGAAGCGGCCCGGGATGCGCGTGCCGCATGCGGCGCACGCGCCCTGATCGAGGCGCGCGGACAGGATCTCGTACCAGTCGCGCTCGATCACGGCGGTGTGGCAGCTCGGGCAGTACGTGGCATCGGCCTCGCGGTCGTGCACGTTGCCGACGTAGACGTAGCGCAGGCCTTCGCCGCGGGCGAGGTCGCGCGCGCGGCGTAGCGTCGCCGGCGGCGTCGGCGGAATGTCCATCATCTTGTAGTCGGGATGAAAGGCCGAGAAGTGGAGCGGCACGTCGGGCGAGAGCTCGCGCGCGATCCACGCCGCGAGCGCCGCGAGCTCGGCGTCGGAGTCGTTCTTGCCCGGAATGACGAGCGTCGTGATCTCGGTCCACACGTTCGTGTCGTGCACGAGGTAGCGCAGCGTGTCCTTCACCGGCTCGAGGTGCGCCGCGCAGGTCTTCCAGTAGAAGTCGTCGGAGAACGCCTTGAGGTCGACGTTCGCGGCGTCGATCTTCGCGTACAGCTCGCGGCGCGGCGCGGCGTGGATGTAGCCGGCGGTGACCGCGACCGTGTACAGGCCGAGCGCGTGGCACGCGTCGGCGGTGTCCATCGCGTACTCGGCGAAGATCGTCGGATCGTTGTACGTGAACGCGACCGAGGTCGCGCCGGCGGCCTTGGCGGCGCGCGCGATCGCTTCGGGCGTCGCGGCGTCGACGAGCCGATCCATCTCGCGCGCCTTCGAGATGTCCCAGTTCTGGCAGAACTTGCACGCGAGGTTGCAGCCGGCGGTGCCGAACGACAGCACGCTCGTGCCGGGATGGAAGTGGTGCAGCGGCTTCTTCTCGATCGGATCGAGGCAGAAGCCGCTCGACCGACCGTAGGTCGTGAGCACCATGTGGTCGCCCTCGCGTGCGCGCACGAAGCACAGGCCGCGCTGGCCGTCGCCGAGCTTGCAATCGCGCGGGCACAGGTCGCACTGCAGGCGGCCGTCGTCGAGCGCGTGCCACCACCGTGCGTTCATGCCGCCCCCGGCGCCGGATCGACGTAGCGCTCGGCCGTGTAGCGCGAGTAGCGCACGTCCGGGCTATCGAACCCGCGCGGCAAGCCGGCCTTGCGCTTGAGCGCCGCGAGAAACACGGCGAGCTCGGGCAACTGCTCCCACATCACGGGCAGAAGCGTAGCGCGCGCGCCGCAATGTTCCAGCACGAGCCCGTCGACACCGGGCCGGATGTCGGCGACCGCGACCGGTTCGAGGTGCGAGAGCAGCGAGATTTCCAGATCGAGCACCGCGACGTCGCACAGCGCGAGCTTCTCGCCGCGCGGATCGTGCAGGCCGGCCGCGATCACGTGGTGCGCGACATCGTCGGCGATCGGCCGCACCGCGGTCAGCGTGCCGATGCAGCCCTGCAGCGCGCCGTCGCTCTGCCAGCGCAGCGTCACGAACGTGGCCGCACGCTCGCCGCACCACGGCTCGGCCGGCCGGCGCGCGGTCGGCCCGCCGAGCGCCTCGCGCAAGTGCGCGCGCGCCCACGCCGCGAGCACCGGGCCACGGGTCTTCACCGCGATTCCTCGTAGCATGCGAAGGCGCCGTAGCCCACGACGCGCGCGCGATCGCCGGCCGTGTCTCCCGAGCTGCGCAGATCCAGCAGCTCGACGCGCAAATGCTTCGCGCGTGCGAGCCACAACAGGCCGTCGATGCCGATCGCGCCGCACGCATCCTCGCCGTCGAGCGTCGCGTCGAGCGCGACGATCCGCTCGGCGGTGCGCGTGTCGCGGCGGCGGCCGACGTCGTACGGCTCGTAGTGCGAGAGATCCGAGCTGATCACGATCAGCGTCTCGCGTCCGCCCCAGTAGCGCTCGAGCAGGGCGCCGACCTCGGCCGGCGTCGCGCGCGATCCGATCACCGGCACGACACGCGCGCGCGGACACACGCGCTGCACGAACGGCAGGATGACCTCGAGCGCGTGCTCCTTCGCGTGCGCCGCGGGATTCGCCGCGAGCTCGCGTGCCTCGTCGGCGACCACGACCTCGCCGAGCGGCGTCGCCAGCCGAGCGGCGCCCGGCGTCGCGAGCCCGGGCACGAACACGCGGTGCGCCGGCCCGATCAGCACGACGCGCTCGATCGATTCGCCGTGCGGCGCGACGCGCGCGAACGCCGAGGCCGCGATCGGCCCGCTGTAGATGTAACCGGCGTGCGGGACGATCAACGCCTTCGGGCACGGCCCCGGCGGCACCGCGCGTACCGCCGCGAGCAGCGCGTCGACCTCGCGCGCGAGCTCGCCCGGGTCGCGCGGGTAAAACAGGCCGGCGACCGCCGGCGGCCTCGTGTCGAGCACACCCCACCATAGCCATTGCGGCGCACGCTGGGGGGGTCGCCGCGCCGCGATGGCGCGCGCGACCCGATCGCGCCACGCGTTCCGCGCACTTGGCCGCTGGCCCGCGTCTTGAGTAGCGCGCCAGCATGAAAATCTTCGTGATGGCCGCGTTCGTGCTGGTCCCCACCCTCGCCCACGCCGACCCGCGCGTGATCCGCATCGAGACCACGATCAGCGACGGCGCGAAGACGCTGTCGTCGCCGACCCTGCTCGTGCTCGAAGGCGCGCCGGCGACGTTCAAGACCACCGGGGGTGACACGACGCTCGAGCTCGGCTTCACGGCACGCCTGCAAAGCGGCCAGGTCGCCCTCGACATTCGCTACGACGAGAAGACCCGACAAGGCGTCGGCACGTGGACGACGCGCTCGCTGTCGACGCACGCGGTGGTGAAGGACTGCGAGCCGATCACGATCGCGATGTCGGACCGCCACCTGGTCATCACGCCTAGAACACGAACGGCCGCAGGAAGTGATCGTTGTAGCCGTGCGGGTGCTTGATCAAGTAGTCCTGGTGATAGTCCTCGGCGCGCACGAACGTGCTCGCCGGCTCGATCACGGTCACGACCGGCTTGCCCCATAGCCCGCTGTTCTCGACCCGCGCGATCGCGTCGTGGGCCTCGCGCGCCTGGTCGGGCGTGGTCGTGAAGATCTCGGAGCGATACTGCGAGCCCCAGTCGTTGTTCTGGTGGCCGAGCTGCGTCGGGTCGTGGCCGCGGAAGTAGTAGCGCAGCAGCAGGTCCTCGTACGAGATGCGCGTCGGATCGAACACGATGCGAACCGACTCGGCGTGGCCGGTCGTGCCCGACGACACGTCTTCGTAACCGACCGCGGTCGACTTGCCGCCGGCGTAGCCGACCTCGATCGACACGATGCCGGGTGCCTGCCGCATCACGTTCTCCATGCCCCAGAAGCATCCGCCCGCGACGATCGCGGTCTCGGTCCTGGCGGGACGAGGATCGGCGTGGGCGGTTGCGACCATCATCAAGACAGCTGCCAGAGTCGCGAAATTGCGCGTCATGCCTCTACATACGAGCGAGACGTCCCGGCGGTTACCGCGCGCCTCGCACGGTCAGGGAATGTTGTCGGGACCACAGCGGATCCTGGCGACTCTCGTGCGCAAATTGCGGAGATGCTTCGCTCCGCGCTCGCGCTCGCGCTCGCGCTCGCCGCTTGTGGCAGCAGCCACGCCGCGATGCCGGATGCTGCTCCGCCGCCGCCGGACGCGTCCGGCCCGTTCACCGAGGCGACGCCGAGCTCGACGCCGGTGATGATGAAGGTCTCGGGCGACGTGCTCGCCAATCCGGTCGTGCAGCCGATCTTCTTCGCGGTCGACGACCCGTCGATCGTATCGCAGACCAACACGTTCCTCGCGCAGCTCGCGACCTCGAGCTACTGGCCGGCGATCGCGACCGAGTACGGCGTCGGCGCGCTGACCGTGCGCTCGGCGATCATCACCGGCGAGACCGCGCCGACGACCGACACCGGGCTGTCGTCGTGGATCGCGAACCACTTCAACGGTCAGAACGGCTGGCCGGCCGCGCCCGACGCACAGACGATCTACGCCGTGTTCTTGCCGCCCAACGTCACCGTGACCACGCAGTTCGGCCAGAGCTGCGAGTCGTTCGGCGGCTACCACGACGAAGCGACCGGGCCGAGCAGCGAATCGATCGTGTTCGCGATCATGCCGCGCTGCCCGGGCGGCATCGACCTTCTGACCACGGTGACCAGCCACGAGCTGATCGAGGCGTCGACCGATCCACACATCGAGACCGCGCCCGCGTATGCGGTGCTCGACGCGCCTCACTACATCTGGGGCTACACGCCGGGCGACGAGGTCGGCGACATGTGCGAATACCTGTCGTCGGCCCCTCAGCAGCTCGTCGGCGCCTACTACGTGCAGCGCATCTGGTCGAACGCGTCGGCCGCGGTCGGCCACGATCCGTGCGTGCCGGTGCCCACGACGCCGTACTTCGGTGCGATGCCGGTGTTCACCGAGTCGCTGCCGATCCCGAGCATCTTCGACGGCTCGACGATCATGACGCAGGGCGTGCAGGTGGCGATGGGCACGCCGCAGACGATCGAGGTCGACGTGTTCTCGGATCAACCGACCGGCGAGTTCAACGTTCACGCCGACGACGTCGCGTCCCAGCTCATGGGCGGTCAGCCCGAGCTGTCGTTCACCTGGGATCGCCAGGCCGGACGCAACGGCGACAAGCTCCACCTCACGATCACGCGCCTGCAAGACGGCCCGGGCGGCGGGAGCGAGCTGGTGCTCGTGACGGACGACCCGGAGATGAACACGGTGGCGTTGTGGTGGGGCTACGTCGCGAACTGATCGCGCCGGGAGTACCTTGACGCGGCCCTCCGCGTGCAGGATGCATGGGGCGTGACGCCCCAAGAGCCGACGAGCGCCCATACCCTGCGGATTACGGGCTGGCCCGTGGCGTCTGCGATGCTGGCCGTCGTCGCGTGCTTCGCCGCGACACTGCTGTTCTCGCAGCTCGAGCTGCGACCGATCAGCGACCACGCGATCGACATCCTCGGCGACGCCGCACCCAGCCTCGAGCATCTGGCCGCGATCCAGACCCAGCTGATGCGGTGGACACCGCAGGTCTACGAGCACATCGATGGCGCCGATCGCGACACCAACCACACGCGCGCCACACTCGCCGACATCCGAAACTCGATCGACTCGGAGATCGCCCTGTATCGCATGCTGCCGAGCTTTCCAGGCGAGTCGCAGCTGATGGACCAGGTGGTCGCCGATCTGGCTCTGCTCGACGAGGTCACCGCCCAGGTCCTCGCCGATGCCGACGCCGGCGCGCCCCAGCTGGCGCGCCAGCGCATGCGCGACCATTTCCACCCGCGGATGGCGCGCACGAACGTCGATGTCACGGCCATACGCACGCTGAACGCGCGGTTCATCCGCGTGCGCGCGGCGAGCATTCTCGAGACGCGCCATACCGCCCAGCGCGTGGTCGCGGTGCTCGGCGCGCTGAGCCTGCTCGTCGCGACGCTCGCGACCATCCTCGTGTTGCGTTCGTTGCGCAGCCGGGCTCGGCTGCTCGAAGAGCGCGATCGGCTGCTCGGGGCCCGCGCCGACGAGCTCGAAGCGTTCGCCGGCCGCGTCGCCCACGACCTGCGCAACCCGCTCGCCGCGATCGCGATGCGCGTGATGACCGCGCAAGAACAGTCCGACGCGTCGCCCGTCATTCGCGACCACCTGAGCAAGCTCGCGCGTCAGGTCGAGCGCACGAGCGGCATCATCGACGGCATGCTCGAGTTCGCGCGCGCCGGCGCGAACCCCGCGCCCGGCTCGCACGCGGATCTGCGCGCGGTGATCGACGAGCTGATGCCCGAGGTGCGGCCGGCCGCCGAGGCCGCCAACGCCGAGCTCGAGGTCGAGCCGTTCCCGCCGATCGAGCTCGCATGCGCACCCGAAGCGCTCGCCAGCGTGCTGGCAAATCTGGTGAGCAACGCCGTGAAGTACGTCGTCGACGGCCAGCAGGTGCCGCGCCGGATCTCGATCCGCGTCGCCGAGCGCGACGGCCGCGGCCACGTCGAGGTCACCGACAACGGCCCGGGGATCCCCGCGAACGCGCAGAACACGGTGTTCCAGCCGTTCCGCCGCCTCGACCACCGCCATCCCGGCATCGGCCTCGGCCTCGCGACCGTGAAGAAGATCATCGAGGCCTATCACGGCCGCGTCGGACTGCGGTCGACACCGGGCGAGGGCAGCTCGTTCTGGTTCGAGCTGCCCAAAGCCGCTTAGGTCATGGCGTCGACGCCGGCAGATCGCCCATCGCCCGCGCGAGCGCGACGAGCGACAGGTAGTAATCGTAGCGCGCGACCGCGAATACGAGGCGAGCGCGGCGCGCGTCGGTCTCGGAGTCGAGCACGTCGGTCGTGGTCGCGGCACCGGCCTCGAAGCGGACCTTCTGCAGGCGCAGCGCCTCCTCGGCGGCCTGCTGCTGCGTCCGCGCCGCCGGCAGGCTGTCGAACGCCGCGCGCGCGTCGAGCCAGCGCTGGCGGACGTCGAGGCGAACCTGATCGACCAGCGCGTTCGCCGACAGCATCGCGCGGTTCTGCGTGACCTCGGCGTCGGTCACGGCATCGTGGGTCGCGCCCCAGTCCCAGATGTTCCACTGGATGCGCAGGCCGAGGTACTCCTCGTCCTCGGGCTGGAACGGCTGCACACCGGTCAGGTGCGTCCACACGCCGACCGCGCTGATGTTCGGCAGGTACTTCTCGCGCGCCGCGCGCCGCGCGTGATTGGCCGAGTCGATGCGATCCCGCGCCGCGTGCAGCTCGGGCCGCGCGGACAGCGCGCGCGTCAGCGCGGCGTCGAGCGTCATCGCGATCTGCGGCGGCGTCTCGGGAAGATCGTCGGCGACGTCGATCGCCGCGCCGTCGTGCAGGCCGAGCTGGACGGCGAGCCGCGCGAGCGCCTGCGCGGCCGTGGTATCGGCGCGCAGCGCGTCGCGATCGGCGGCCGCCTTCGCGGAGCGAAACCGCAGGACGTCGATGTCGGTGTAGGTCTCGGCCTGGCGGAGCTGGATCGCGCGATCGAGCTCGCTCTGGATGTCGGCGACCGAGCGATGCGCGAGGTCGGCGGTCGCGCGCGCCTCGAGCACGCGCAGGTAGGCGTCGGCCGTGCGGTACGCGGTGTCGAGCCGCGTCTTGTCGTAGTCGGCGCGCGTCGCGTCGGCGTCTTGCTGGGCCGATCCGACGAGCTCGGACAGATACGCGAGCCCGGTCAGCGGCTGCGCGAGCGTGACGTTGGTCGCGCTGACCTGCTGCTGGTGCAGCGTGAACGATCCGAGCGAGCCGAACTCGAGCGAGTACGAGTGGCGGTAGTAGCTCGCCGCGGAATCGACGGTGAGCAACGGCAGCGCGTGCGCCTTCGCGCCCGACACGCGCGCGCCGGCACCGCGCACGGTCTCCTTCGCGATCGCGATGTCCGGGTTCTCGGACAGCGAGACATCGATCGCCTCGTGCAGGCTGAGCTTGCGCGCGGGCTCGTCCGCACGCGCGGTGCCGGCTGCGAGCAGCACCGCGAAAACGCCGGCGCACCTCATTTCAGGAACACTTTCACCTCGACCGACAGGCCGGCGTGCAGCTGCGACAGGTCCTCGTCCTTGTTCCACACGATCTTCACGGGCACGCGCTGCACGACCTTCACGAAGTTTCCGGTCGCGTTGTCGGGCGGCATCATCGAGAACCGCGCGCCGGTCGCGGGTGACACGCTCTCGACGGTGCCGTGAAACGTCTTGCCGCCGAGCGCGTCGACCGTGACCTCGGCCGGGTCGCCCGGCTTGATGCGCTCGAGCTGGGTCTCCTTGAAGTTCGCGATCACGTACGACCGCTCGGGGACGATCATCACGACCGTCTGGCCGGGCTGCACCATCTGACCCTCGTGCACGGCGAGCCGCGACGTCGTACCGGTGACCGGTGCGACGATCTTCGTGTAGTCGAACGACAGCTTCGCGACATCGAGCGCGGCCTGCGCGGCCGCGACGCGCGCGTGCGCGAGCGTCGCGTTGGCCTCGGCCGCCTGAACCTGGCGCTCGACCGGCGTCGACTGCACGACCTGGCCGGCGGCGGCCGCGACGCGCGACTGCGCCTGCTGGGCGGCGTCCTTGGCGGCCGCGAGGTTCGCGGCCGCGGCGTCGATCGCGGCCTTGGACGCCGCGTACGAGACCTGCGCGGCCTCGAGCTGCTGGCCCGACATCGCGCCCGCATCGTGGAGCTTCTTCGCGCGGTCGAGCTCGTCCTCGGCCTGCTTGCCCTCGGCCTGCGTGCGCGCGAGCGCCGCGGCGGCGGCCGCGACCTGCGCCTGCGCCGACCGCACCGATGCGCCGGTGCCTTCCAGCGTCGCCTGCGCGGACGACAGCCCGCCCTTGGACGTCGACCGCGTGATATCGACCTGCGCGTCGGCGGCTTGCGCCTGCGCCGTCGCGGCCGCGAGATCGGCGCTGGCCGCCGCGACCTTGGCCGCGTAGTCCGCGGAATCGATCTCCGCGATCTCGGTCGGGGGCTTGTCCGCGGTGACGTGCTGGTTGTCGCCCACCAGCGTGTGGACGATGACGCCGCCGACGCGCGCGGGAACCGGCACGACGTCGGCATCGACCTGCGCGTCGTCGGTCGTGACCTCGTCGCGCGTCATGTAGCCGTGCACGTAGTAGACGGCGATCACGGCAAGCGCGAGCGTGGCGAGCACGAGGTAGGCGCGGCGCGCTTTCGATTTACGAGGCTGGATGATTCCGGGTTCGGCCATGGTTCACTCCGCGGGCATCTCGACGTGGGCGGGTGCCGCATGACGCGGCACCCGGATGAGGAACAGCAGCGGCAGGACTCCGAAGAACAGGATGCCCTGCAGCAAGAACACGCGATCGAACGACAGCACGGTCGCTTGCGCGAACATCCGTCCTCCGGTGATGCGCATCGCGAACGCCTGCGCGGCCGCCGGGTTCGCGCCGTGCGACACCATCATGTGCACCATCCGGCTCAGGTGGCCGACGACCTCGGGCCTGAGCACGGTCAGGTGCGCGGACAGCGCCGAGTTGGCCTCGAGCGCGTAGTTCGTGAACATCGTCGCGAAGATCGTGAGGCCGATCGAGCCGCCGACCTGGCGGATGAACGAGTTGAGGCCGGCCGCGTCGGCCATGAGGTGGCGCTCGACCTTCGACAGCGCCGCCGTGGTGAGCGGCACGAACAGGCACGCGAACGCGCCGCCCGTGATCACGAGCGGCACGATCATGTCGGTCGACGACGTGTCGAGCGTGATGTGGCTGAGCTGGTAGCTGCCGATCGCGAACAGCAGCACGCCGAATCCGACGATGAACCCCGGTTGCACGCGGTTGTAGAGCCGGCCGACGATCGGCGACACCGCCATCATCGCGAGCGTGCGCGGCATCAGCACGACGCCCGACAGCGTCGCAGTGTAATGCAGGCTCTCCTGGCAGAACACCGGCAGCAGGAACATCGAGCCCATCAGCATGCCGAACATGATGAACGCGACGAACGTCGCCGACGCGAACGTCGGATCCTTGAACAGGCGGAGGTTGACGACCGGCGCGGTCGCGGTGAGCTCGCGGATGATGAAGCCGATCAGCGCGACGCAGCACACGAACATCGCGATGCGGATCTGCATCGAGTCGAACCAGTCGTCCTGCGGCCCCTCCTCGAACAGGTACTGCAGCGCGCCGATGCCGATGACCATCAGCACGATGCCGGCGATGTCGAGGTTCTTGCGCGCGAGCTCGGCGCGCGCGCGGTTCGCGGCGCGCACGTCGTCCGGCTCGTGGACGTTCTGCATCGTCATCAAGATGCCGATCGCGCCGACCGGGAGGTTGATGTAGAAGATCCACGGCCAGCTGTAGTTGTCCGTGATGTAGCCGCCGAGCACGGGGCCGATCGCGGGGCCGACCATGATGACCATCGAGAAGATGGCCATCGCCATGCCCTGCTCGTGCGGCGGGAACGTCTGGCGCAGGATCGCCTGCTGCGACGGTTGCAGCGCGCCGCCGCCGAGCCCTTGCAGGATGCGGTAGAACACCAGCGTGGTCAGCGAGCGGGCGGTGCCGCACAGCGCGGAGCCGGCGACGAACACGACCATCGAGATCAGGTACACGCGCTTCTGCCCGAAGAAGCCGCCGAGGAAGCCGGTCAGCGGCATCACGAGCACCATCGCGATCATGTACGCGGTCGAGATCCACGTGATCTCCTGGATGCTCGCGCCGAGCTCGCCGCGGATGTTCGGCAGCGCGACGTTGACGATCGACGAGTCGATCGTCGCCATCAGCGAGCCGAACGCGATCGAGACCGCGACCAGCCACTTGTTGACCTGCGGCGGCGCGGACGTGACGGGAAGCGAGGTGGCCGTCATCGTTTGGCGATCCCGTGCAGGAACGCATCGGCGACGAGCTCGCCGTCGCTCGCGAACCGCTCGCCGCGCTCGACGCGCCAGCGCACGAGCGCCTTCATCGCGCCCAGCACCATCTGCGCGTGCTCGTCGCTGCGCTTGCCGGACGTCGGCTTCAGGATGTGCACGAGCGCGTCGGTCATCGTCGTGAGCACGATCGGCTTCTTGCCCTTGCCGGCGTGGGAGCCGTGCGGCTCGGGATCGACCGCGAACACGACCTGCATGAAGCGGCGCTGCTCGTCGTACACGGCGAACACCTCGCGCAGGTACGCGCGCAGGCGGCCCTCGGCGGGGAGCTTGCCGGCCGCGCGCGCGGCCTCGTGCAGGCGCGGCAGGATCTCGGCGCGGCGTGCATCGAACAGCGAGTCGATCAGGCTTTCGCGGTCGGGGAAGTAGTTGTACAGCGTGCCGACGGCGACGCCGGCGCGCGACGCGATCGCCGCGGTCGACGCGCCATCGAGGCCGCGGTCGGCGATCACGGCCTCGGCGGCGTCGAGGATCGCGGCCGAGATCTGGTGACGCATCCGCGCGCGCAGCGGCGCACGACGCGCAAGTGAACGACCACTCACGAAATGAATCTATCTTCATCTGGTGTCCGATGCAATGGCCGGCGGGCGGACGAGTGCGTCCGGTCGCCGGCCAAACCGGACATGGCGCCGATGTGGTTTCGACGTGTTTTCCGTCGAGACACCGGGGCGGCGGAAGGGGTGGCACGCGCGCTGCAATGCCGCGTTGCACGCAACATTCATTTCCTGGAGAGCACCGATGTCACGTCTCGATCTTGTCTTCATTACATCCTGCTGCTGCGCCCTCGCCGCATGTGGCGACGACCTCGCGCGTGTCCCGACCGACGCGCCGTCGACCGTGCCGCGCGATCCGGGTGGCAGCTTCACCGTGCACAGCGAGCTCGATCTGCCGCTGCCGGCCGCGGCGACCGCCGCGTTCCAGCCGCTGGTCGACGCGACCGACGATCCCGACGATCCCAGTCGCTACCTGCTCGATCGCATCGTCGACCAGCTACCGGAAGGCACCGTGCAGACGATCGCGCGCGACGCGGTGCCGCTGCTGGCGGCGTATCTGAACGAGCACCTCGCGGAGGTCGCGCCGCGCCTGGTCGGCGGGCTCGACGCGATCGCGCAGGGGTTGCCGGCGGTCGCCCGGCACGTCGGCACGACCGAGACGTGGATCGTCGATCCGGCCGGCGGTGCGACCCGCATCGTGACCGCGGTCCGGTTCGCGCCGAACGGCGCGCCGGTCGAGCTCGCGCTCGCCGAGCACGGCCTCGACGATCGCGTCGCGGCGATGCAGCTCGAGCTCGACCACACCGGCGCGATCGCGATCGGCAATCACGCGCTGCCGTTCGGCTATGCGACGCTCGTGCGGCTCGGGCTCGACCACGCGGTCATCCCGGGCGTCGATCCGGGCGCGACCGATCTCGGCACCGCGTTGACGGATCTCGCCAACTGCACCCAGCTCGGCGAACTGGTCGCGAACGAGCTCGATCTCGGCACGCCGACGGTGTTCGCCGCGGCCTGCGGCGCCGGGATGATCGCGATCGCGAGCGACGTCTACGCGCGCATCGCCGCGATCGACGCGACCGCGCCGCTCGCGCTCGAGCTCTCGGGGCACGCGATCGGTGTCGACATCGACCACGACGGCACGATGGACGAGGTCGGCGGTGGAACGTGGACGGGATCGCTCGGCGATGTCGGCCCGGTCGGAGCTGCGAGCTTTACCGGGATGAAGGCGCCGTAGCGGACCTGTCCGTGGACGTGCACGGATCGTGCAAACCCCGGCCACCATGCAACAGGAAGAACAAGCCGCTCCGGACACTTCGCGCGCTCGAGGGTCGGCGCTCGATCGGCTGTGGCGCTTCGCGCGCGCACATCCGCTCGCGTCGATCCTGGGCGTGGCCGGGTTCGGGCTGTTCGGCGGCATCGAGCTCGCGGGGGGCGTGTTGATCGGCGCGGGCATCGCCGCGGCGCTGCGCGGCAGGCCGGGCGACCTCCAGCGCGCCGAGGAGACGGCGCGCACCGTGCGCCACCGCGCGCGCTCGTTCCTCGCGCGCGCGCCGCACGAGGTGCGGGAGCGCGCCCGTGCGGTCGTCGATGCTGCACGCAGGGCCGGCGAAACCAATGGCCATAACGAGCCGAACGAGAGCGAGATCGCCGACGAGACTCCGGGCGCGCGCAGCGGCTAAGCACGTGACTTGCTAATCGCCGACGGATGGTCTGGATTCCCGGCGAATCGAACGCGCTCGCACGACACGCGCGCGCTTCGCGCCGCGTGCGGTTCGAGATCGCGGCGCTCGCCGGCAATCCCGCGCTCGCGCGGGCGGTCGAGCGCGAGGCGGCGCAGCGACCGGGTGTCGTGAGCGTCACCGCGAGCGCGGTTTCGGGCCGCGTGCTGATCGAGTACGCGCCGGGCGCGAGCGTCGCCGAGGATCTCGATCGGCTGGCCCGCCGTCCGCCTGCATTCGTGCGGCCCGCGCGTGCGGCCGCGCCGGCCCACTGGCACGCCGAAGCGACCGACGCGGTGATCGCGCGGCTCGCGACCAGCGCGCGTGATGGCTTGACGGAGCGCGAAGCACGCGCGCGCCTCGAAGCGACCGGCGGCAACGTGCTCGCCGAGGAGGAGTCGCCGTCGCGGCTCGCGCTGATCGCGAGCCAGGTCGCGAACCTGCCGAACGCGCTGCTCGGCGGCTCGACGCTGATCTCGCTGTTGCTCGGTGATTGGCTGGAAGCGAGCGCGATCGTCGCGGTCGTCGGCATGAACGCGGCGATCGGCTACCGCGTCGAGCGCCACAGCGAGGACTTGCTCGCGGCGTGGCGCGCGGCCGAGCTCGGGCGAGCCGACGTGATCCGCAGCGGCGCGCTGTGCAGCGTGCCCGCGCCCGAGCTCGTGCCCGGCGACCTGTTGGTCGTCAGCGCCGGCACCGTCGTCAGCGCCGACGCGCGCGTGGTCGACGCCCACCGGCTCGCGGCCGACGAGGCCGCGCTCACCGGCGAGAGCGAGCCCGTCGACAAGACGTGCGCGCCGGTCGCGCGTGACGCGCCGCTCGCCGAGCGGCGCACGATGCTGTACCGCGGCACGTCGGTCGCGTCCGGGCACGGCCGCGCGATCGTCGTCGCCACCGGCGGTGCGACCGAGATCGCGCGCGTGCAAGAGCTCGCGGCCGAGTCGCGCGCACCGAAAGCGCGGCTGCAGCGCCGGCTCAACGCGCTCGCGTCGCGGCTGGCATGGTCCGGGCTCGCCGCGGCGGCGGGCGCCGGGCTCGCGTCGCTCGCGCACCGCAGGAATCCGGTCGAGATCCTGCGCGACTCGGTCGCGCTCGGCGTCGCCGCGATTCCGGAAGGCCTGCCGGTGACCGCGACCTCGGCGCTCGTGCGCGCGATGGCACGCATGCGCGAGCGCGGCATCGTCGTGCGCAGGCTCGCGACCGCCGAGGCGCTGGGCGCGATCACGGTCGCGTGCACCGACAAGACCGGCACGCTCACGGAGAACCGCATGCGGCTCGAGCGCGTGTCGCTGCTCGACGGGGATTCGCCGCGCACGATCGACGCGGGCGAGCTGCACGCGCCGGGCCCCGACTCGCTCGACCCGCGGGCCGTCTTCGGGCCGATCGCGGCGCTGCTCGCGGCCGGCGTGCTCAACAGCGACATCGAGTACCTCGCGAGCGGCGAGCTCGCCGGTAGCTCGACCGAGCGCGCGCTCGTCGAGGCCGCGCAGCGCGTCGGGCTCGATCCGCGCGTGTTACGCGAGACGTGGCCGCGGCGCCGGCTCGTCGAGCGCAGCGACGACATCCGCTATGTCGTCAGCGAGCATGCGCGGGACCTCGAGATCATCAAGGGCGCGCCCGAGCAAGTCGTACCGCTGTGCGCGCTCGACCCGCGCGCGAGAGACGCCGTGCTCGCCGAGAACGCGGCGCTCGCCGGCGACGGCCTGCGCGTGCTCGCGATCGGCAGCCGCCGCATCGGCGCCCGTGCCTGGCGCTACCTCGGGCTCGTCGCGCTGCGCGACCCGCTGCGCGCCGGATCGGCGACCGCCGTGCACGCCGCCGCGCGCGCGGGCATCCGCACGATCATCCTCACCGGCGACCAGCGCGCGACCGCCGAGGCGATCGCGCGCCAGGCCCGGCTCGCCGGCGACGTGATCGAAGGCCACGAGCTGCCCGAGCTGCTCGCCGCGCGCGACGCCGCCGCCCGGTTGCGCCGCGTCGCGGTGATCGCGCGGGTCGCGCCCGCCGACAAGGTCGCGGTGGTCGAGGCCCTGCGCCGGCACGGCGAGGTCGTCGCGATGGCCGGCGACGGCATCAACGACGCGCCCGCGCTGCGCGCCGCCGACGTCGGCATCGCGGTCGGCGCGCGCTCGACCGACCTCGCGCGCCAGACCGCCGATGTCGTGCTCGAGCGCGCCGACCTGCGCTCGATCCTCGAGGCGGTCGCCGAAGGCCGCGCCGTGCAGGACAACCTCCGCCGCTCGATCCGCTTTCAGGCAGCCGGCAACCTCGGCGAGATCCTGCTCGCGACCGGGGCCGCGCTCGCCGGCCAGCGCCTGATCGGCTCGCTCGGCCTGCTCTGGATCAACCTCCTGACCGACACCCTGCCCGGCCTCGCGCTCGCGCTCGAGCCGAGCGACGGCGCGCTGCTCGAGCGCCCGCCCGTCCATCCCGACAAGCCGATCCTCGACCGCGCCGACTGGCGCCGGGTCGCGCGCGACGGCGCGATGATCGCCGGCGTGTCGGGCGCCGCGGCGATCGTCGGCGGCCCGATCGCCGCGTTTGCCGCGATCGGCGCGACCCAGTTCGCGTACGCCGCCGCGTGTCGCGCGCCCGATCGCCCGCTCACCCGACGGTTCGCCGCGCTGGTCGGCGGCTCGGCCGCGCTGCACTTGCTCGCGGTCGCGAGTGGGCCGGCGCGCGCGCTGTTGCGCATCTCCGGCAGCTCGCCGCTCGCGCTCGCCGGGTTCGCGGCCGGCGCGGTCGGCCCGCTCTACATCGCGTGGAGACGCCAGGCCACGCGCGAGATCGTCCGCCTTTCATCGCAAGGAGCCACGACATGAGATTCCACCTGCCCTCGTTCTTGCTCGGTGCGGTCGTCGGTGCGAGCGGCGCCGCGCTCGCGCCGCGGCTGCGCCCGGTCGCGGTCGAGCTCGCGACCGGCTGCTACAAGCTGCTCGACGCCGCGCTCGTCAAGCTCGCGCGCGGCCGCGAGGACGTGTCCGACTTGCTCGCCGAGGCGCGTGCACGTGCCCGCACGCTCGCGCCGGCGCGCGCGGCGGCGGGCGGCGCGTCGTGAGTCCGCGCTGGATCGCGCTCGTGCACCAGCTGCCGGAGCGCACGCGGCTGCGCACGCCGGTGCTGCGCGGCGACGAGCCCGCGTGCGAGCGCGCGGCCGACGCGCTCGCGGCGGTGCCGGGCGTGCGCAAGGTCGCGGTGCGGCCGTACACCGGCAGCATCCTCGTCGACCACGAGCCGACCGTCGGCGCCGACGTGCTCGTCGCCGAAGCGCGCCGCGTGCTCGACTGCACGCGCGTGGTCGCGCGCGGCGAGCCCGTGCCGGTCGACGGCGAGGTGCCCGCGTTCTCGGCGCTCGCGCGCAAGATGGCGCACGCCGCGCTCGAGATCGATCGCGAGGTGCGGCGCCACACCGAGGGCGCGGTCGATCTCGGCACGCTCGCCGCGCTCGGCTTCGTCGGCGCCGGCATGCTCGAGGTCGCGACGAGCGACCACCTTCGGCTCCCGCCGTGGTTCAACCTCGGGTGGTGGGCCTTCCGCACGTTCATGACGACGGAGCGCGACGAGATCCAGGCCGAGCTAGAATCGCGATAGTGCTCCGACCGCCCGTTCACGATCCGACCCGGCGCGCGAGGCGCGCCGCGCGCGAGGGCAACGGCGCGAGCGGCGAGCGATCGCGCGCACGGCGGAGCGGAAGCAGCTGGGCGGTACACCGGTGACCGAGTACCTGCTGCCGAACCGCGCCGCCGCGGCCGGCGTCCGGCTGGCGGCGCTCGCCGAGCTGTTCGATCCGTGGACGCTGCGCCGGCTCGACGCGCTCGGGCTCGCCGCGGGCTGGCGATGCTGGGAGGTCGGCGCCGGCGGCCCGTCACTGGTGCGCGCGTTCGCCGCGCGTGTCGGGGCATCCGGCCGCGTGCTCGCGACCGATCTCGACCTCGCGCAGATCGGCGAGCTCGACGGCGTCGATCACAACTCCGCAGAGCTTCGCGCTGCTGCGCGGCCCGGCAAAGCCGTGCCTTTCGAGGCGCGCGTTCACGACATCGCGCGCGATCCGCCGCCCGCCGGCCCGTTCGACCTCGTGCACGCGCGGCTCGTGCTCGTCCACGTGCCGGATCGCGAGCGCGCGCTGGCCGCGATGGCGTCGGTGCTCGCGCCCGGCGGCTGGCTCGTGATCGAGGACGCCGATCCGCAGCTGCAGCCGCTGGCCTGCCTCGAGGCTCGCGGCGAGGCCGAGGAGCTCGCGAATCGCCTCCGCCTCGGCTTTCGCGCGCTCCTGACCGCGCGCGGCGCGGATCTCGCGTTCGGCCGCTCGCTGCCGCGCCGGCTGCGCGAGGCCGGTCTCGTCGAGGTCGGCGCCGACGCGTACTTCCCGGTCGCGCATCCCGCGCTCCCGGCGCTCGAGCGCGCGACGATCGCGATGACCGGCGCACAGCTCGTCGCCGCCGGCCACGCCAGCGAGGCCGACCTCGCACGGCACGTCGCGAATCTCGAGGCCGGCCACGTGGCGCCGACGACCTCGCCGATGATCACGGCATGGGCTCGCCGACCGGCCGCGACCTGAGATACGATCGCTGACCGAGCATGGCGGGCGAGCGCGGAAGCGACGGACACGACGAGCGGCGGAGCGACGAGCGAGTCTCGGTCGCGCTGCGCGTCGACTATCACGACGCCGATGATCTGCTCGCCGACTACACCGAGAACCTGTCGACCGGCGGCGCGTGCGTCGCCAGCGCGCGCCTGCTGCCCGAAGGCACCGAGGTCCGGCTCGCGCTGTCGTTCCCTGCGCTGATCGAGCCGATCCGTGTCGACGGCATCGTGCGGTGGGCGCGCACGTCTCCCGAGCCGATGCTCGGCATCGAGTTCCCCGACCCGAGCGCGCGCGAGCAGCTCGCCGAGGTGATCGCGCGCGTGCGCGAGAAAGATCCGAAGGTCGTCAAGCGCACGTTGCGCGTGCTCGTCGTCGAGGACAACCCGCACGTCGCCGAGCTGCTGCGCCACGCGTTCGGCGACACGCGCAGCCTCGGCCCGAACCTCGCGGTCGACTGCCAGCTCGCCAGCGACGGCCGCGCCGCGCTCGCGCTGCTGCGCGAGCAGAAGTTCGACGCCATCATCGTCGATGTCTACCTGCCCGTGCTCGACGGCGCGAGCCTGATCACGATCGTGCGCAAGGAGCTGCGCGAGCGCCTCCCGATCATCGCGGTCTCGGCCGGCGGCGAATCCGCTCACCGGATGGCGATGGAAGCCGGCGCCGACATCTTCATCGACAAGCCGATGCGCCTGCGCAGCGTGATGGAGACGATGCGCTCCGTCATGAAGCTGTAGACCGGTTTCGCCCGGATCTGATCGCGCCGGGCTCGGTCCTGCCGCGCATCGCTTCGTTGCTCGGGACTCGCGTTACGTCCAGTAGCGCTTCGCCGCTCGTGCCTCGCGCTGCGCGGCAATCCCATCGCCGGGCGCAAT
>DATJXL010000113.1:0-26369 GCA_035500135.1 Kofleriaceae bacterium | reverse complement strand
GGGATCGCCGGCGACGCGATCGGCGGCGCCGGCGGTTCGGACGGATGCGTCCACATCCACCCGCCGTATCCTGCGACCGCCGCGACGACGACCACGAGCGCCGGCACCACCACGCGCCGCTTCGGACGCGCGATCGGGGCGGGACCGCTCGGCGTGGTATCGGCGAGCGCGCGCGGTGCATCCGGGCCGACCGGGATCGGGGTCAGCGTCACGTTCGAGATGTCGTCGGTGCGCACGGCGGCGAGCGCCGCATCGATCTCGATCGCGACGTCGCGCATGGTCTGGAGTCGCTCCGCTGGCGACTTCGCGAGGCAGCGCATGACCAGGCGATCGACGGCAGCCGGGAGCGTCACGAACGAGCTCGGCAGCGGCGGCTCGAGCGTCATGTGGGCCACCACGAGGTCGCCGGCACCTTCGCCCAGGAACACGGTGCGCCCGGTGAGCAACCGGAACATCACGCAGCCGAGCGAGTAGATGTCGGCACGGGCGTCGATGTTGCCGACGCCGCGGCACTGCTCGGGTGACATGTAGTGGGGCGTCCCCATCATGAGGCCGGTCTGGGTGTGGACGCGGGTCTGGCTGGCATCGGTGAGCTTCGCGATGCCGAAGTCGAGGATCTTCGTGCGCTCGCCGGTGGCCGCCTCGTGATCGGTGACGATGATGACGTTCTCGGGCTTGAGATCGCGATGGATCACGCCGCGCTCGTGCGCCGCGTACAGCGAGAGCGCCAGCTGGCGCGCGAGCCGGAGCGCGTGTGCCGGTTGAAGCCGCCCGAGCCGGCGCACGCGGCGCTCGAGAGTCTCGCCCTCGAGCAGCTCCATCACGATGAAGACGTTGCCGTCCTCGTAGCCGAAATCGAATACCTGGACGATGCCCGGATCCGCGATCGCCGTCGCGGCACGCGCCTCGTTGAAGAACCGCTCGACGATCTCGTCGCGCTTCGAGTAGCGATCGTGGAGGAGCTTGATCGCGGCTCGCCGACCGAGCAGCTCGTGGATCGCGACGTACACGGCGCCCATGCCGCCTTCGCCGAGCTTGTCCTGCAGGCGATACGCGCCGATGCGCTCGGGCGGCGGACGGCTCGTTGCCTCCTCCGGGCTCGGGTTCGTGGGGTCGAGCGAGTCGGTCATCGCGTCACATGCACGGGCCCGTGCTCGTGAACTTGTAGTTGAACGTGATCACCGGAGGCGCCATCAGCGCGCTGAAGATGCACATCGGATCGGTCAGCGAGCAGAAGATGTTGAGAAACCGCCAGCCCGCAAAGGTCGCACACGTCGGGTCCGGCGTCGCGGTCATGATCACCTCTTGCGAGGTATCGAGCTGGAGCACGCACAGATCCGGCGAGTTGCAGACGGTGTCGGGCGTCGGCATGAACTGCTGGCTCGCGATCGTGCTCTGGCCATCGGGCGGTGTCCCGTCGTCGGGAATCAGCACGATCCATGTCGGGGTCGAGCTCTCGAACTGCGCCGTGACCGTGATCGTGTGCTGCGTCGTGTCGGTCGGCGTCAGCGTGCACGTCGAGCTGCCGCCGGTATCGTTGTAGTTCTGGCCGAGGCATGCGTCGCGCCACACCACGAACCGACTGCTCGGATCGGGTGGCATCGGCGCGAGCGCGAGCGTGGTGCCGAACGGGAACATCGCGTGGCACGGCCCAGGATTGGCGGCGCTGCATTCGAGCAGTTGCGCGCCGGTATTGATCGTCACCGCTCCGGACTCACCGCCGGTGAGCTGGATCTCGAGCGTGAACTCGTCCGTCGGCGTCGCGTCGTCGCTCGAGCTCGCATCCGGCGCGGCATACGGGATCCGCTCGATCCCGAACAGCTTGCCGCAGCCGCTCGCCGCGAGCGCGACCGCGAGCAGGCTCGCGCCCCGCACTAGAAGGTCCCTCCGAGCGAGAGCGAGAGCGAGTCGCGATCGGCGTGAAGCGCGAGTCGGTCGCTCGGCCGCCCGACGAACCAGAGCACGACGCTCGCGGCGAGCGCCGCCGCACCCGCGGCACCGGCGACCGTCGCGACGGTCGCGCGGCTCGATGCACGATCGCTGAGCGACACGGCGCCGAGGTCGCTGCACGGCTGACCGCTCGGGCAGGTCTTGCGCGCGTCGTTCATCAGCGACCTGGCGTCGACCAGGAACGCGATCCCCGTACCGGCGGCCACGAGTCCGGCGCCGCCGACGACGTACGCCCACGTACGCAGCGAGTCGTGCGTGCGGGATGGCTGCGCGCGGGTGGGCGCGAGCACGACCGGAATGCGGTGGAGCGCGGGCACTCGCACGTCGGCGCGATCGCCGCCGGGGCGGATCGCGACCTTCGCCGTCCAGCTCTCGTAACCCGGGGCCGAGGCGGCGATCGCGTGCGGTCCCGGATCGATCGCGATCGGCTGGCCCCATGCTTCGGGGGCGAGCGGCTTGCCGTCGCGCTTGATCGCGAGGCCGGGCGCAGGTGCGTCGACCGTCACGGTCACGTACGACAGCTCGGGCTCGAGCTCGCCGGCGCGGCGATCGGCCTCCGCCTTGCGTCGATCACCTTGCTGGCCGGCCAGCCGGCCTGCCTCGACAAACGCGGCCCACGCGGTCGCGGTCTGGCCGAGCTTCGCGCGGCAGTCTCCGAGGTTGAGGAACGTCCCGACCGAGGGCCCGAGCTTGCTGCTCGCTGCAAACTTGTCGCATGCCTCGGAGATCTTGCCGTCCTTGAGCAGCGCACGGCCGTCGCGAAACAGCTGCTCGGCCTCGGGATTGGGCTCCGCATCGGGTCCGGCCTGCGCCACGCCCGCGGTCATCACGAGCAAGACACCGCAAACGCCCGCGCGCATTCGCCCAAGCGTTGCGCATCTGGATGATGAATTCAAGGTCGCCGTCGAGCACGGCCCGGGCATGACGTTGACGCGGAGGCCGAGCGTGCACACAGTGTCGCTATGGTCATCGTCTGTCGCTCGTGCGGCGCCAAGAACCGGATTCCCGTCGATCATCTGGCGGATTCCGGGCGCTGCGGGCGGTGCAAGGCCGAGCTCGCGCCGAGGGCGGCGCCGATCGACATCGGCGATGTCGCGATGTTCGACGCGATCGTTCACGCCGCCGAGGTCCCCGTCCTCGTCGACTTCTGGGCGGCCTGGTGCGGTCCGTGCCGGATGGTCGCGCCCGAGGTCGAGCGAGCCGCGGCCATGCTGGCCGGGCGCGCGCTCGTGCTCAAGGTCGATACCGAGCGGCTGCCGGAGCTCGCGCAGCGTTATCGTGTCGCGGGGATCCCGAGCTTCGCCGTGTTCCGCGGCGGTCGCCTGGTCTTCCAGCAAGCGGGCGCGGTCCGTGCGGCCCAGCTCGTGTCGTTCGTCGACGCGCGGCGCGCGGCGTAGCACGACGCGACGTCCGTGCGCGCTTCGGCGTGCATGCGAGAGTATGATGGAGATCGTGCGCCCCACTGCGTGGCTGGTCCTCGCGGCTTGCTACCGCCCGACGATCACGACGGGTAACCCGTGCACCGGGTCGGGGCCGTGTCCGTTGGGCCAGGTGTGCTCCGCGCTCACCCACACATGCGAGCTCACGCAAGGTAGCCCCGACGGCGGGGAGCCGGATTCCGTCCTCGTCGACGCATCACCGCCACAGCCGTGTGCGAACGGCATCGTGTTCATGCACCTGCCGGCGATCGCGCTCGGATCCGGCATGGGGCCGCGCGCGGTCGCGATCGCCGATGTCGATGGCGATCATCACGCCGACGCGATCGTCACCGACGGCGATGCGAACCTGATCAGCATCGCGCGCGGCAATGGCGATGGCACGTTCCAGACGCCGACCACGCTGGCGACCGGCACCCACCCGTGGTCGATCGCGGTCGGCGACCTCGACGGCGATGGCGACGTCGATCTCGTGGTCGGCAACTACGACGACGGCACGATCACGCGCTACCTCGATAACGGCGCGGGCGCGTTCGCCGCGGCGACGTTCCCGGCCGGTGCCTCGCCGCAATCGGTCGCGATCGTCGATGTCACGGGAGACGGGCTCCCCGATGTCGTGGCCGCGTCGCACACGATCAACGAGGCGACGGTGCTCGTCGGCGACGGCCATGGTGGGTTCGCGACGCTCACGACGATCGCGACCGGCACGGGCCCCTACCAGGTCGCGAGCGCGGACTTCAACCACGACGGTGTTGCCGATCTCGCGAGCGCGAACACCACCGCGGCGTCGGTCAGCGTGCTGCTCGGCCGCGGGGCCGGCCAGTTTCAAGCCAAGGTCGACTACTCGACCGGAACGAGCACGCAGCCGTGGTCGATCGCGGTCGGCGACCTCGATCGCGACGGGCATCCCGACGTCGTGGTCGCGAACAACTACGGCAATACCTCGGGCGAGCAAACCGTCGCCGTGTTCCCTGGAACGGGCGACGGCACGCTCGGCGCGCGCATCGATCTGACGAGCCGGCCGTACGCGTGGTGGGTCGCGCTCGCCGATTTCGATGGCGACGGTGTGCTCGATCTCGCCGTCGCCGACGGCGACGACGGCGCGGTCAGCATCTGGCTCGGTAACGGCGACCTCACGTTCCAGCCCCGTGCCGACGTCACGGTCGGGCTCGGCACCCTCGAGCTCGCGGTGGGCGATCTCGACGGCGACGGCCGCCCCGACATCGTGACCGCGGATGCGACGGACGACACCGCGTCGGTGTTGCTGACGCGCTGCAAGTAACCTACAGAAGCGCGAGCTCGGGAATCGCCCACGCGATCCCCAACCCCATCGAGACGACGCCGCTCGCGACGGCCAGCACGCGGCGACGGCCGTCGCTCTCGACCAGGCGCTGCAGCGAGGCGCCGGCGACCCCGGACGCGATCGCCATGCCCGCGATCGAACCGAGCCCGAACAGCGCGATGTACGCGACGCGCGTGGCCAGCGTGGGGAGCTCGACGAAGACCAGCGCGGTGATCGCACCGCTACCGGCGAGCCCGTGCACGAGCCCGATGACCAGAGGCCGCCACGCCAGCGTGCCGGCGCCGACGTGAACGTGCGCCTCCGGTCCGGCATGAACGTGCTCGGCCTCGCCGTGGGCGTGGCGGCGTCTCGGTGGGTGGGCGCCGGCGCGAAACGCGACGAACAGGGATCGCGCACCGAGCACGACGAGCATCACGGCCACTCCCAGCTCGAATGCGGCCGCGGTGCGCACCGGCAGCACCGCGCCGGTGACGAGCAGAACGGAGCCGACCGCGACGAGGGACACCGTGTGACCGATGCCCCAGACGGCACCGAGCAGCATCCCGCGGCTGGCGCTGCGCGCCTCGACAACCAGCGTGGACACCGCCGTCAAATGGTCGGGTTCGAACGCGTGGCGCAGGCCGAGCAAGACGCCGAGCAAGACGCCGCCGAACGATGCGAACACGGCGACCTTGTATCACGTGGTCAGCGGCCGCGCGCTGGAGATCGAACCACCAGCACGCGACGACGACGAGCGATGATCGAGCGAGCGTGCGCGCATGCGAGCCGCCGCATTGCGCGAGCGTCGCGTTGTCGCTCGCAGACGCCGCCACCGCGGCCGGACGTACGATCGAGGCGGCCGGCCCATCACATGGTGGTCGGCATCGGCGACACCATCGTCGCGCCGATCATGTGGTTCGCGAGGATGTAGCCGCCGCCACCACCGCCGCCACCGCCGCCGTAGCCTCCGCCGTTGCCGACGTCGCCCATCTGAGCGTTGCTGTTCAGCGCGAAGCCGCTGCCGCCGGCAGCGCCGCCCGTACCGCCGCCGGCTGCGGTGAGCGGCATCGACGGATCCGGATCGGATCCCGGCGAGCCTGCCGCGAACTGATCGCCGCCGCCGCCGCCACCACCCCCGTTCGCCGACAGCAGCGTATTCGTCGTCGCGATCGAGCTCCCCGCGTACAGCACGATCATCCCGCCCGAGCCGCCGCCGCCACCGCCGCCGCCGTTGACGTTGAGCGCGGCCCCCGCTCCGCCCGCGCCGGAAGCGGCGACCGTCGCGCCCGACAGATCGATCTGATCGACCGCGGCGAGGAACATCGCGCCGCCGCCGTAACCGCCCACACCACCCGCGCCGCCCGACGAGCCACCGACCTGACCCGGGCAGCCGCCGCCGAGCACCATGGGCATCGTCACCGCCATTCCCGCCGTGCCGCCTGCCTCGCTGCCGTTCCCGCGCCCGCCGTCACCGCCGACCGCACCGAAGAACGTTCCGCCAGCGCCGCCACCGCCGCCGCCGCCACCCGATCCCGGCGACAGGCCCGTCACGCACGACGCGGGATCGGCCCCGGGCCCCGTCGATCCGGCGCCGTAGTGACTCGAGGCGTCGAGCAGCTGACTGACGCTGATCGAGTCGCTCGCCACCAGAACGAGCGGTCGACCGCCGGTCACCGTCGTCGACGTCGCGGAGATCGTGGTCCCCGTGATGATGCACGCATCGGGCTGACCGTTCGCCTTCCACATCGCGGGCTGAGCCTGCAAGCACAGCGGCGATCCGTCGCTGTCGAGCATGGCCGGCAGCATCACGCTCGCTTGCGGCGCATCGACGCACAGCGCGAGCTTGTTGCTGCCGATGCACAGCGGCGGCGCATCGGCGGTCGCGCCACCGTCCTCGTACGGACAGTACGCGTGATCGCTCGGATGGTTCGCGCAGTATTCCGGGTTCACGCGGCTCGCGCATGCGCCGCACGCGATGCTCGCGATCAGGAGTGCGCGCATCAGAAGTGCCTCGTCCACACGACGACCCCGGCGGTGACCGCTCCTGCACCCGCGACCGACAGCACGATGCCGTCGCGCGTGGCGTGCGGATACACGAGCGGTGCATCGGGACCGCCCTTGTGACCGTAGACGAAGCACACCGCTGCGGACGCGATGGCGACCAGTCCCGCGGCGGCGAGCCCGCCGCCCCACAGCTTCGCGCGTGACGAGCCGCGCTCGGGCTCGGGCTGCGCGGTCGCGACGTGCGGCTCCGGTTTCGCGACGGGGATCGCGACCTGTGCGGTCGCACCGGCCTCGACCGTGATGGTCTTCGCTCCGACCGGCGTGTCGCCGCGTCGCAGCTGGATCCGGTGCGTCCCCGGTGACACGTCGCGCGACGTCGGCGTCACGCCGATCGGTGCATCGTCGAGCACGACCACCATGCCCTCGGGCTTGGAATGGATCTCGATTCGCGCCTTGCCGAGGCCACTGTCGCGCTCGAGCGTCGTCATCAGATCGTCGACCGTCCGGGCGAGCGCGGCGTCGTCGCAGCGTTTGCACCAGCGCTTCTCGGCCACCGCATCGTGGTCGCGGACGAACCAGTAGCCGGTGAGCGTGAGCTCGCGACGGTCGCCGCCGACCAGCTCGACGCGGGCGAGCACCAAGCTCTCGAGGCGCGTGCGACGCTCGAACGTACCGCGCGCGCACGTCATGTCCTCGACCACGAAGCAGTTGAGGAACGTCTTGATCCCGTCGGCATCGAGCGGGCGAGTCGCGGCGGCATGGCCATGCTCGGACAGCCACGCCTGGATGTCGGCCTGCACACCCTTCTGCAGCGCCGGCTCGCCCGCGACGACGACCCCGACATCGGAGTCCGCGATCGCCACGGTTCCGATCGTCATCACCGCGAGGAACGCAACCAGCGCGCGCATCGATGCAACAACTAGCGTATCAGGTGGGGAACCGCGTCGGCCAACTCGTGATGCAAGTCATCGCTGCCCGGCTGGCGACGTCGAAACTCGACGCGATCATCCCCTCGGATCGACGGCAGAGATCGCGGTCAGCGCTTGCGCGGCCGCGGCAGCGCGAACTTGTCGAGCTTGTTGATGAGCGTGCGGCGCGAGATGCCGAGCAGGTTCGCGGCGTGGGTCTGGTTGCCCGCGCAGGTCTCGAGAGCCTCGAGGATGCGCTGGCGCTCGTCGGCCGCGGTGAAGCCGTGCGGCGCATCGGGCGCGCCGCTCTGCACGGGCAGCGCGACCGGCGCGCGCATGCGGTCCTCGGGCAGGTCGTGCACGTCGATCGCGTGTCCCGACGCGAGCACCATCGCGCGCTCGATCACGTTGCGCAGCTCGCGCACGTTCCCCGGCCAGCTGTAGCTGCGCAGGAGCGCGATCGCGGCATCGGTGAGGCGCGGCGCGGCGCGGCCGAGCTTGGCCGCGATCGTGGCCGCGAACCGGCCGGCGAGCGGCACGATCTCGTCGACGCGCTCGCGCAGCGGCGGGATGATGATCGACATCGCGTTCAGCCGGAACAGCAGATCCTGGCGGAACTCGCCGCGCACGACCGCGGCATCGAGATCGCGGTTGGTCGCCGACACGACGCGCACGTCGATCGGCCGCGGCGCGAGCCCGCCGACGCGCATCAGCTTGCGCTCGTCGAGCACGCGCAGCAGCTTCGCCTGCAGCGCGGGCTGGAGCTCGCCGATCTCGTCGAGGAACACCACGCCGCCTTCGGCGACCTCGAGCAGGCCGGCCTTGGCCTGGGTCGCGCCGGTGAACGCGCCGCGTTCGTGGCCGAACAGCTCGCTCTCGAGCAGGTGCTCGCTCAGCGCGGCGCAGTTGAGGCGCAAGAACGGCTTGTCGGCGCGCGCCGACTTGCGGTGGATCGTCTCCGCGAACACTTCCTTGCCGACACCGGTCTCGCCTTGCAGGAGGACGCTGATGTCGGCCTGGGCGACGCGCTCGACGAGCTGGTGCAGCGCGCGCATGCGCGGGTCTGCGACCACGACGTCGTCCGGGCCGACCGCGATCACGCGTCCCTCGGCGCGCGTCCGCGCGCGCGACAGCAACGCGTCGGGATCGCGACCGTCGCGAGGCGCCGACGCGCAGCCGACGCTGCCGGTCAAGCCGCGCGCTTCGAGCGCGGCCTCGAACGCGCGCGCCACGGCCTGGCCGCGCTCGGGCTCGGTCCCGATCACGAGCAGCTCGAGCTCGCCCGGCGCGTACAGCGCGACGACGTCGTCGGGGGCAAGCAAGCCCGATGCGAGCTCGCCCAGCGCCGACGCGTCGTCGCCGATCACGTGCAGCACCGCGCACGCGCGGCCGCGGTCGAGCTCGTCCTCGAGGCGGCTCGCGAAGTACTCGTGCGTGCGCACGCGGCGGGGCGGCGGCGCGGGCGGCGGGCGGCGCTGGACGATCACGGTCACCGAGCCCAGCCGCACCGCCTGATCGATCCGGATCTCGTTCGGTTCGTCCGCGGCGAGGCGGCGGTCCTCGATCCACGTGCCGTTCGCGCTGCTGGTGTCGACGATGCGCAGCGGCGGACCGAGGTGCAGCACGGCGTGGTTGCGCGAGATCGAGCCGTCGTCGATGCGGATGTCGCAGTCGGGCGCGCGGCCGAGCACGACGGTGCCTCGCCGCGGCAGCGCTTCGGTGGCCAGCACGCGATCGCCGACGACCAGCAAGAACAACTGGTCAGAATCGCTCGGCGCTGCCGTGGCGAGCGTCGTTTGTTGGGCCACCGCGACCAGTATCGGGGTTTTCGGGCCTGGACGGAAATCGGCTATGCTTGTCGTGTGGGCTCCGCGAGCACGCCGCAGCGGGCACGCGACGCAAGCGCCGAGCTCGAGCCCGGCACGATGGTCGGCGACTATCGCATCGACTCGCTGATCGGCCGGGGCGGAATGGGCGCGGTGTATCAGGCGACCCAGCCGGTGATCGACAAGCGGGTCGCGATCAAGGTCCTGCACCGTGCGGCCAGCAAGCACGGTGGAGCGCTCGAGCGCTTCATCCGCGAGGCGCGCGCGGTCAACAAGATCGGACATCCGAACATCGTCGACGTGTTCGGCTTCGGCACGACCGAGGACGATCGGCCGTACCTGGTGATGGAGCTCCTGGTCGGCGAGACGCTGGCGACCCGGATGGCGCGCGACGCGATCCCGTTCGCGACGATGTGCGACGTGCTCGTCGAGATCTCGCACGCGCTCGAGGCGGCGCACGAGGCCGGCTTCATCCATCGCGATCTCAAGCCAGACAACGTGTTCCTCGCCGCGCGCAAGGACAAGACGATCGTCAAGCTGCTCGACTTCGGCGTGACCAAGCTGATCGGGCTCGACGGCGGAGCCCAAGGCGAGGAGACCAAGCCCGGCGTCGTGATCGGCACGCCGCGCTACGTCTCGCCCGAGCAGGTGCGCGGCCAGCGCGTCGACGGGCGCGCCGACATCTACGCGCTCGGCGTGGTCGCGTTCGAGCTGTTCGCGGGCCGCGCGCCGTTCGTCGCCGCGGATTCGTACGAGCTGTTCGAGAAGCACGCCAAGCTGCGGCCGCCGGCACTATCGGCGTTCCAGCCCGGATTGCCGGCGGAGCTCGACGCGCTGGTCGCACGCATGCTCGACAAGTTGCCGGCGAACCGCCCGACGCTCGCCGAGCTGCGCGCGGTACTGCAGGCGGTGCGCGGTCTCAACGTGGTCGCGCGCGCCTCGTCGGTGGACGCGCAGCCGACCGACGTGCTCGGCGCGCCGGTGCAAGCGACCGACGTGGCGACCGATCAGCCCACCACGCCCGCGAGCCGCGTGCGCCGGCACCGCGCGCGCTGGATCGGGATCGCGGCCATCGTCCCGATCGCCGGCGCGATCGTCGCGCTCGCGCTCTCGCGCGGCGACGAGCCGAGGCCGATCATCACGTTGCCGGTGCTCCCCGATCCGCCGCGCTCGCTGCCCCAGGTCACGCCGGATCCCGAGCCGGTTGTCGACGTCGTGGCCACACCGAAGCCGCCAAGACCCAAGCGCGTGCCCCACTCGATCCATACGACCGCGAAGGCGAAGCCGGCTCCGTCGACCGCGACGCCGCCCGCGGCGCCCGCGCCGCCGTCCGGCGACGACGACGCCGTGCGCAGTCCGTTCGGGCGAGCGCCATGACCCGGCTCGTCGCGCTGGTGCTGTGCGCGGCGGTCGGCCGCGCCGCCGCCGATCCTCCCACCGACGCGGAGGCGCAGGCGAAGGCCGCCGACGAATCGGCGCGCCGTCACTACGAGCTGCGCGAGTACAGCGAGGCAATCGCGGAGTACCGCCGCGCGTACGAGGCGCTGCCCGACGCGCTGTTCCTGTTCGACATCGCGCAGGCGTATCGCCAGCTCGGCGACTGCGACAACGCGCGCGTGTTCTACCGCAACTACCTGCGCGAGCGTCCGGACGCCGACAACCGCGACAAGGTCGAGCAGTTCATCACCGAGATGGACGCGTGCGCCAAACCGGCCCCACATCCTCAACCGCTTCCGCCTCCAACGACGGCTGCTCCGATGGACGCGCCGGCGGGCTCCCACGGTGGGCTGCAGCTCGCCGGATCGCTCGTCGCCGCGGCCGGGCTCGTCGTGACCGGTGTCGCGATCTATTACTCGGTCCAGGCTTCGAACCGGGCGAGCGACCTCGAGGCCGCGTGTGCGAACGGTTGCGATGGATCGGCCGTCGCGTCGATCGATCGCGCGGGTCAGGCCGCGAACCGCGACGCGATCGTGTCGTACGTGATCGGAGGCGTGGCGATCGCGACCGGCGCCTCGCTGTTCGCGTGGGCGAGGCTGCACGCGGCCGAGCCGGTGGTGACGGCGACCCCTGCCGGCGCGACGGCCGGCGTGCGCGTGAGGTTCTGATGCGCTGGCTCGTCGCGCTCGCGCTCGCGTCTTGCTACTCGCCCGAGCTCGGCCCGTGCGACGTGCGTTGCGGCCAGGCCGGGCCGTGCCCGGCAGGCCTCGCGTGCGGCGACGATAACTTCTGCCACGCGTCGACCAGCGAGCCGCAATGCACGACCCTGTCGCTCGAAATCCACGGCTCGGGAACGGGCGAGGTCACATCGATGCCCAAGGGCGTCGATTGCAACAGCGACAGCAGCGGCACCGGCTGCGACATGATCCCGTTCCAGATCGGCACCGCGATCGAGCTCACCGAGAGTCACGACAGCGGCAACTCGTTCGCAGGCTGGATCATGGGCGCGTGCGTGAGCTCGACGGCTCCGACATGCGACTTCACGATCGAGCAGGCGATGACGGTGCAGGCCAACTTCGATAGTCCGTAGATCGTCGACCTCGAGTGGTAACGGTGCCTTCGCGAACTGTGCAGGTGGGTTGCACAACCGCTTGCACGACGCGTCCGAACCTCGCGTTTCTCCGGGCGCGACGCGTGGCCTCGCCCTTGCTGTAGGTGGGTGCATGCGCCACCTCGCCATGCTCGTCCTCGCGCTCCTCGGTTGCTCGGCCGTCGAATCCGGCCTCGACATCTCGGATGACGCGCGGCACCACCGCCGCGATGCCGGGGTCACGGAAGTCGACGCCCGGGCCACGCCGGACGCTCCGGCCGCGCCGACGCCGGATGCTCCGGCCGGCTCGATCTGGCAGCCGACCGACGCGGCGCCGATTCACTTCCACTGGATGATCGGCGCGAGCTCGTTCACGTCGGGCGACCTCCTCGCCGGGCAGACCGGGCAGGTCGTCTACGACATCGACGGCGCGAACGCGACGGCCGCCGATGTCGCGGCGATCCACGCCGCCGGTGCGATCGCGGTCTGCTACGTCGACGTCGGAACGCTCGAGCCGGGGCGCCCCGACACGAGCTCGTTTCCGGCGTCGGTCGTCGGGCCCGGTGTGCAAGGCTGGCCCGGCGAGCACTGGCTGCTCGTGACCGCTGCCAACCAGCCCATCATCCTGCCGCTCATGAAGGCGCGCTTCGTCGACTGGTGCCAGGCCAAAGGCTTCGACGCGATCGAGCCCGACAACCTCGACGCGTGGACGAACATCTCCGGTGTCAGCGAGACCGACAACGTCACGTACGATCTGGCCATCGGACAGCTCGCGCACGCGCTGCCGCTCTCGATCGGCCTCAAGAACGTGATGACCGATCTCGATTCGTCGCAGTACCCGAGCTTCCTCTCGGAGTTCGACTGGGCGCTCAACGAGCAGTGCTACCAGTACGGCGAGTGCGGCGCCTACACCGCAGCGGGCAGCTTCCTGCCGGCCGGCAAGGCGGTGTTCGACGTCGAGTACGGCACGAAGCCGAACTGCACCGACGCCGATGCAGCGCACCTGAACGCGCAGCAGACCGATCTCGATCTCGTCGGCGCGACCGACTCGGGATACGTGTACAAGCCGTGCGTGGCCGACGCGCAGGCGACGTGGTGAACCGCGACGAGAAGGACCTCGCGATCGCGCGCATCCAGACGCCGCTCGACACGCGTCTCACGATGCCGCCGCCGCTGTTCCGGCTGCCGAGCGATGCCGATCGCGCGGCGATGATCGCGGAGCTGAAAAAGTGAAGCGCGCGATCGACGCGCGCTGTCGGCGCTCGCCGGTTGCCTGGCGCGAGCCGCGCGCGCACTGACATCTGATAATGATCGTTGCATGCGAGTGATCGTCGGAGCGTGCGTGCTCGTCGTGGCGTGGTCGCTGGCGATCGCCGGGCCGGGCGATGACGCGAAGGCCGCGAACACGCGCGGCATGAAGCTGTACTACGCGAAAGACTACGCCGGCGCGGCGAAGCAATTTCGTGCGGCGATCGCGGCCGACCCGAAGTACGTGCTCGCGCACTACAACCTGGCGTCGATGGCCGCGCTGCTCGGCGACAAGCCGACGGTGCTGGCGGAGCTGCGCTGGCTGCACGACAGCGCGGATCCCGAGGCGCACGCCGCGCTCGCGAAGGCGCCGACCGATCCGGATCTCGAGTCGGTGCTCGACGACCCGGAGATCAAGAAGCTGCTCGGCACCGGCGACTGCGCCGACACCTGCAGCCGCGACAGCGGGAAGTGCGTCGACGGCTGCGGCGACGCGCGCGGCTGCGTGCGCCTGTGCTCGGCCGCCGAGGACGATTGCAAGGTCGGCTGCAAGCTCGGCATGTCCGCCGATGCACGTGCACGCATGGCCGCGTGGATCGCGGGTCCGTTGACCGGGCGCGATAACGGCGTCGCACGCATGCGCGCGGCGAACATCTCGCGCAACGACGACCCGGGGACGTACTCGCTGCACGTCAACAACCAGTTCGGCTTCACCTGCGAGCTCGCGTGGAGCGGTGACGGCACGCCGGCGAAGGCCAGCCATTGCGTCGCCGGCGAAGCGGGCTGGCGCGCCGAGCCGGCCGAGATCTCGCTGCGCTGCAGCTTCGACAAGAAGCACAAGGTCGACCACTGCGAGGGCGCGTTTCATCTGCTCACCCAGGACAACTTCGATCAAGACGCGCGGTTCGAGCTCGAGCGCACGCTGCATTGAGCTTGATCGAGGCCAAGCGAGTATCATCGCCGCGCTTGGTCGAGACTCGGATCCACCTCGTTCGCCACGGCGAGGTCCACAACCCGGATTACCTCCGCTACGGGCGGCTGCCCGGGTTTCGGCTCTCCGATCGCGGCCGCGCGCAAGCCGAGGCCGCGGCGCGCCGGCTGTGCAGGGCCGACGCGATCATCTCGAGCCCGCTCGAGCGCGCGGTCGAGACCGCCGAGATCATCGCGCGCACCACCGGCGGCGCGATCCGATTGGACGATCGCTTGATCGAAGCGCGCTCCGAGTTCGACGGCCTGCGCAAGACCGCGTTCCTCGCGCCGCGCTACTGGCGCCTGTTGCGCGATCCGATGCGGCCGTCGTGGGGCGAACCGTACGCCGAGGTCGCGATGCGGATGCGAGTGGCGATCGAGCTCGCGCGCCAGGCCCACTCCGGCGGATCGGTCGTGCTGGTCTCGCACCAATCGCCGATCTGGATCGCCCGCCGCTCGTATGAATCGGCGGCGCCGCCGTGGCTGCGCCGCATGCGCTGCTCGCCGGCGTCGATCACGACGCTCGTGTTCGTCGGTGCGCGCTTCGATCGCGACGAGTACTGGCACCCGACCTCCGAGGCATAATGCCACGGTGGCAAAGGTTCGACCGTTCGAAAGCTGACGGTCCGTCTCGCGACTCGTCGTCAAAAAGTCAACAGCGCGATCTGCCAGCGGATATCCGCGCGAACAAGACGGCTCCATCGTTGGATCCACTTCTTGCTTCTGTCACCGAATTGACCTACTCCACTGTGCCGAGGTAGCTGAATGCCCCGTCCATATCAGGGTGCCTTAATTGGGTTCGGTTTCATCGCCGAGAAAGGCCACGTGCCGGCCTACCTCGCGGCACCCCGGACGTTCCAGATCGCGGCCGTCGCCGAGACGTGCGCCGCGCGCCGCGAAAAAGCCCGTCAGGTCCTGCCGAACGCGCGCATCTATTCGGACACCAAGACGCTGCTCGCCGCCGAGGCGCGCCGGCTCGACTTCGTCGACATCGCGACGCCGCCGTGCGACCACGCCGCCATCGCGCACGCCGCGTTCGAGCACGGCCTGCACGTGTTCTGCGAGAAGCCGATCGCGACGTCGGCCGCCGATGCCCGCGCGATGCTCGAGCACGCCGAGAAGGCGCGCCGCGTGTTCTTCCCTTCGCACAACTACAAGCACGCCCCGGTCATCCGCCGCATTCGCGAGATCCTCGAGTCGGGCGAGCTCGGCGCGATCCATCTGGTCACGCTCGACACGTTCCGCACCACGCACGCCAAGGGCGTCGCCGAGTGGCAGCCGGACTGGCGCCGCCAGCGCAAGACCTCGGGCGGCGGCATCGCGATGGACCACGGCAGCCACACGTTCTATCTCGCGTTCGACTGGCTCGCCGCGCAGCCGACGTCGATCGCCGCGAAGATGTCGAACCTGTCGACGTTCGACACCGAGGACAACTTCAGCTGCACGGTCACGTTCCCGACCGGCATCGCGGTCGCGCAGCTGACGTGGAACTCGGGCTTCCGCAAGGTCATCTACACGATTCACGGCCAGAACGGCGCGATCAAGGTCGAGGACGACGACATCGAGGTCCATCGCAAGGGCCGCGCGGTCGAGCGCATGTCGCTCCGGTCGGACTGGATGGACGCTTCGCACGCCGAGTGGTTCAAGGCGCTGCACGTCGACTTCGTCGATCAGATGGAGCGCGGCGAGTGGGTCGGTCAGGAAGCCCGGGACGCTGCGATGTGCGTGCAGCTGATCGAGACCGCCTACGCCTCCGCGCGCGCCGAGGGCCGCGAGCTCCAGCTCGCGCCGGCGCTCGAGCGGGCCGCGAAGGCCGGCTAGCCACCAGCTCGCCATGGTGAGGGACGTCTACTTCACCTACTTCCTCGCGGGCCTGTGTGCGCTCGCGGGAGTTGCGTACGCGGTGCGTGTCGCGATGCGCGGCGTCGCGCGCAGCGAGCGGGTCGGCCGCATCGGCGGCACGATGATGGTCGGCCAGGAGATCATGGACTGGACGTACTGGTCGGTCGAGCCGATCGTGCGCGGGCTGGTCGCGATGGGCGTGACCGCGAACGGCCTGACCTGGAGCGCGCTCGTGCTCGGCCTCGGCGCTGGCGTCGCGCTCGGCTTCGACATGTTCGGGCTCGCCGCGCTGCTCGCGACGTGCTCGACGATCGGCGACATCCTCGACGGCCAGGTCGCGCGCCTGACCAAGACCGGCTCGATGCGCGGCGAGCTGCTCGACGCCGCGATCGATCGCTACACCGAGTTCGCGTTCCTTGCCGGCCTCGCGTTCCACTACCGCGAGTCGCCGGCCGAGCTCGGCCTCGTGCTCGCCGCGCTGCTCGCGTGCTTCATGGTGAGCTACGCGAGCGCGAAGGCCGAGGCGCTGCAGGTCGAGCCGCCGCGCGGGCTCATGCGCCGCCACGAGCGCGCCGTTTACTTGATCACGGGTGTGGCGTTCGCGTCGCTGTTCGGGCTCCCGATACTCGTGACGGCCGCGCTGGCGATCGTCGCCGTCGTCGGCAACGTGGCCGCGATCCTGAGGCTGGTGCGCATCGGGCGGGCTTTGCGGTAAGAACGCAGCTTCCGATGCCGCAGCCCGCGAACCAGAACCGAGCGCTCAAGACCGCGATCCCCGGCCCGAAGAGCCAGGCGCTGCGTGCGCGAGAGGACGCGCACCTCGCACCGGGCGCGCAGGGCTACGCGCTGTCGGCGGGCATCGTCGTCGATCACGCCGCGGGCACCGCGGTCACCGACGTCGACGGCAACACGTTCCTCGATTTCATCGGCGGCATCGCGGTCGGCGCGCTCGGCCACTCGCATCCGACGTGGGTCGAGGCGATCCAGAAGCAAGCGGCGCGGGCCGCGGTCGGCTCGCTGACGAGCGAGGCGCGCGTCGAGCTGATGGAGCGATTCGCGCGCCACGCGCCCGCGAACGGCGTGCACCGCCTGCAGATGTACTCGGGCGGCGCCGAGGCGGTCGAGAGCGCGCTTCGCCTCGCGAAGTCGCACACCGGCAAGTACGAGTTCGTCAGCTGCTGGGGCGGCTTCCACGGCAAGACGATGGGCGCCTTGTCGCTCATGGGCTCGACGTTCAAGGACAAGCTCGGGCCGATGGTGCCGGGCAGCCACCAGGTGCCGTACGCCGACTGCTATCGCTGCCCGCTCAAGCTGTCGTACCCGTCGTGCGGCGTGGCGTGCGCCGAGGTCGCGCGCAACTACGTCAAGGTCGCGACCGCCGGCGCGGTCGCGGGCGTGATCGTCGAGCCGATGCAGGGCACGGCAGGCAACATCGTGCCGCCGAAGGAGTTCCTGCCGGCGATGAAGTCGATCGCCGACGAGGTCGGCGCGCTGTTCATCGCCGACGAGATGATCACCGGCCTCGGCCGCACCGGCACGTGGTGGGGCGTCGACCACACCGGCGTCCGGCCCGACATCGTGACGATCGGCAAGGCGGTCGGCGGCGGCTTCCCGCTGTCGGCGCTCGCGACGACGGACGTCATCTCGAAAGCGAAGCCGTGGTCGAACTCGTCGGGCTCCTCTTCGAGCTACGGCGGCAACCCGCTCGCGGCCGCGGCCGGCGCGGCGTCGCTGCGCGTGATCGAGGACGAAGGCCTGGTCGAGAACTCGCGGCGCGTCGGTGCGGTGATGCTGCACGAGCTCGAGGGCTGGGTCGATCGCTATCCGTTCGTCGGCTGCGCGCGCGGCAGCGGCATGTTCATGGCGCTCGAGCTGGTCTCCGACAAGAAGACGAAGGAGCCACTCGCGCGCGAGGTCACGTCGCGCATCTTCAACGAGTGCGTGCGCCGCGGCCTGCTGACGATGAGCTACTCGCCGCATTTCCGCATCCAGCCCCCGCTCACGACCGACGAAGCGACCGCGAAGAACGGCCTTGCCATTCTTCGCGAGGTGTTCGACGTCGTCGAGCGCGAAGGCTGGTGGCGCTCGTAGATCTCGGCCGTTAGCGCGCGGCACCGACGACGAGCAGGCTTCGATGATTGATCCTGCGCGATCGAGGGCGAGCGGTCGAGCAGCTTCAGCGCGCGATCAGGCGCAGCGTCGGCTGGAGCGGGATGAGCACGCTCGAGTGCTCGGTGTCGGCCCAGACGACGTCGCCGCACGCGGTGGTCGCAACGCCGAGGCCGTAGCCGCGCAGCTCGCCGAGAGGGTAGCTCCAGATCGTCGCGCCCTTCGTCGGCTCGAGCTTGTACAGCGTGGGGATCGCGAACGGAAAGAACGCCTCGCTGGTGTGGTTGGTGCTCGCGATCACGTTGTCGTCACCGTCGATCGCGATCGCGCCGGGCGGGTTGTAGCTGTAGTGCTGATCGATCAGACGCCCGAACACCGGCGTGTTACCGCCTTCGAGCTCGGCCGCGAACGTGCCCAGCCCGATCCCCGACGGCAACCCAGACGGGAGCACGAGCGTGTCTCCGAACAGCAGCATCTCGTCCTGGAACGTGCCGAGCACCGCGACGCGATCGTTCGCGTTGATCGCGATCGCGGCGATCGTCTGCGGACGCGGCGTCGTGATCGGCGCGTCCGGAAAGTCGAGGACCGGCAGCGGCGCGTCGCCGAACTGGACGCTCGACACGAACGCGCCGCCGCAGTCGACTCGGACCAGGAAGCCGTCGGTGTCGGTCGCGCTCGCGGCGTTCAGCACGTGGCCGCCGCCGAAGTCGATCGAGCCGACGAACGAGCCCGCGATATACAGATCGCCGATCGAATCGAACGCGAGCTGGCCGTCGTACGACAGGTCGAACAGCAGCTTGCCCGACGCGTCGAGCACGGCGGTGCCCATCGACTCGCCCGAGACCGCGATGCGGCCGTCGTGTGCGACCGCGATCGCTTCGAGGCCGGCGCCGCACAGGCCGAGATCGATCGCGAACACGAGCTTGCCGCTCGGCGTCAGCTTCGCGACGAACACGTCGACGTTGCCCATCGGCGACAGCGTCACGCCACCGCCGAAATCGATCGGCGCGGTGAACGAGCCGGCGACGAACGCGTTGCCGGCATCGTCGAGTGCGAACACGCTGCCGAACGGGAACGAGTACACGGTCGTGCCTTTGGGCGTGATCTTCACGATGCCCTCGTCGGCCGTGTAGACGGTGTTGCCGTCTGGACCGACCGCGACGATGTCGCCGCCGGTGATCGCGTACTGTGCGATCACGCTACCCGGTGTGCCGAGCACGGGGCAGCTCGTCGGCGGTACGGGTTTGGTCGGATCGACGACCGGCACGTGGTCCGCGCCGTCGGCGCTCGCGGTCGGCGAGTCGTCGCCGCCGGCTGGATCGGAAGGCGGTGTGCGTGTGGTGCAGCCGAACGCGATCGCGGTGGCCGCCGTGCAGAACCGGATGGTAGTCATGCTTCTCCTCGGAAGGTTTCTTGCGGGAACCTCCGAGTTCATGCGACGTGCCACGGCGCGGCCCCCGCGCTGTCGCGAAGTTGCTGCGGGGCTACGAAATTCTCTACGTGCGCCGGCGGCACCGACCGAGCGCCAGCAGCGCCGGCACCAGCACGAGCGCGGTCAGGACACACGTGATCTCGCCGATGAGCGAGGCCGAGCCGAAGCCGCGGATGGCCAGGTTGTCGCTGACCAGCAGCGAGCCGTAGCCGATCATCGTCGTCAGCGAGCACACGAACACCGCGCTGCCGCTCGTGCGCAGCGTCGTGATCGGATCGGGGACGGCTTCGTGATCGTGGCGGTGCGCGACGTTGATCGCGTAGTCGATGCCGAGGCCGAGCGTGATCGGCAGCGCGACGAAGTCGAGGAAGCTGACCTTGATGCCGGCGGTCGCGCACGCGGCGACCATCAGCAGCGATCCGGCGGCGGTCGCGGCGAGCACGGCGACCGCGCGGCGGTTGCGTCCGACGAGCAGCCACACCATCACGACCAGGCCGCCTGCCGCGATCCCGGTGACCAGAGGTCCGTCGAGCTCGATCGACTCGATGATGTCGGCGAAGATCACGCTCGCGCCCGACGTCGTCACCGTCTCGCCGTCGCGCAGGTCGAGGCGGCGCACCGCGCGCGCGAACCGCATCAGCTCGTGGCCGTTCCATTCGTTGAAGCTGCTCGCGGTCGAGATCGAGACGATCAACCCGACACGGCCGTCCTTTTCGACGAGCGAATCGCGGATGCGCGGCGGCAGCGCGTCGACCGTGACCGCCTCGAGGTGATCGGGCGGGCGCAGCTCGGCCAGCTCGGCGCGCGCCTTGTCGTCGAGATCGGCGAGCGCGGGATCGTCGAGCTGCGCGCGGATCTTCGCGAGCACCTCGAGCTTCTTCGCCTGCTCGGCCGGCACGACGTCGAGGATCGACGCGATCGAGCCGATCACTCTCTCGTCGGGATCGCGGTCGCGCAGCGCGGTCACGATCTGCGGCACCTGATCGGCGCGGTCGGCCGCGATGTACGTGCGGCCGGCGTAGCCGCGGCCGAACGCGGCGTCGGACTCGCGCATCCATTCGCGCGCCTCGACCGCGGCGTGACCTTCCGAACGCAGGTGCTTGATGTCGTACTCGAACGGATCGGCCGCGACGTAGCGCACGACGATCACGCCGGCGACGATCGCGAGCACCGCCGCGCACGCGCAGACGACCTGCGGCTTGCGGAAGCCCAGCACCTTGACGAGCGCGCGGCCGACGAACGGCTCGCCGACGAAGTTACGGGTATCGCGCCCCCAGCGCACGATCAGCGCCGGCAACAGCGTGAACGTGGCGATCCAGCACAGCAGCATGCCGATCGCGCCGATCACCGCGAAGTCGGCAAAGCCCTTGAAGCTCGTCGCGGCGAGCGAGCCGTAGGCGATCGATGCGCCGAGCGACGCCACCGCGGTCGGCCGCAGCGTGCCGACGATCGCGGTCGCGAGCGCGGCTTCGACTTCATGCGTGCGGCGCTCTTCGAGGTAGCGCGCGATCATCAAGATGCCGTAGTTGACGCCGTTGCCGGCGATGATCGCGCCGAGGAACGCGGTCGCGGCGTTCAGGTGGCCGACCGTGAGCGCGGCGACGCCGAACGCCACCGTGGTCGCGATCGCGAGCGTGCCGGTCAGCAGCGACAGCAAGGTCGCGCTGCGGAAGTACAGGACGAGCACGAGCCCGACGAGCAGCGTGGTGACCAGGCTCGACCACAGCATGCCGCGCGCGATCGCGTCGTGCTCGGCGAGCGACGTGATGTTGCCGCCGGTGAATCCCATGCGCACGCCGGGATGCGCGGCGATGCCGCGGTCACGCGCGATCGCGAGCTCGTGCACGAGCTTCTCGCCGCGATCGACGTCGGTCGACGAGAACGCGATGCGGATCTCGATCATCCCGATCTTGCCGTCGGCGCTGACGTGACTCGAGCGCTGGAGCCGCGCCTCGGCGTCGCGGCGCTTCGCGCGCAGCTCGTCGAGATCGTGCGCGGTCTTGCTCGCGGCGTCGGCATCGTCGTCGAGATCGACGTACAGCGGGTTCGCGCGCAGCTTCGCCTGCTTGATCTCGTCGGCGATCGCACGCTCGGCGCGCTCGAGCTCGGGCAGCGGGACGTACAGCTCGCGGTGCGCGCGCAGGAACGCACGGATGTCGGCGTCGTCGTCCTCGGCGTCGTCGACGAGATCCTTCGGCAGCGCGCGGATCGCGGCGGTCATCTCGCGCATCGCCGCCGCGCGCGCGGCCGGATCCGGCGCGTCGATCACGACGAGCACGGTGTCGGGCGCCTTGACGCGCGCCTCGAGCCGCCGCAGGTCGCGCACCGCCGGCGCGTCTTGCGGCAGCAGATACGAGAAGTCGGCGAACAGCGGCAGATGCCAGGCGACGAGATACACCGACGCCGCGAGCACGGCCGCCCACGCGAGCAGGATCGCGATCGAACGGCGCTTCACCCACGCCACGTAGCGGCGTGCGAGCGCGAGCGGGGTAACGTCGGCGAGGCTCATCCCGGTACGGCTGGCGAGACTCCGAGCGATATCACGACCCGGGTTTCGTGGTAATCCCGGCGTGATGAGCACCGTCATCGGTATCGTCGGCGGGACCGGGCTCTACCAGCTCGACGGGCTGGTCGACCAGCGCTGGCAGCGCGTCGATTCGCCGTTCGGCGCACCGAGCGACGAGCTCTTGTTCGGCAAGCTGGGCGAGCAACGCGTGGTGTTCTTGCCACGCCACGGGCGCGGGCACCGCATCCCGCCGCACGAGATCAACTTCCTCGCGAACATCGACGCGCTCAAGCGCGCCGGCGCGACGCAGGTGATCTCCGTATCCGCCGTTGGCTCGCTGCGCGCCGATCTGCCGCCCGGCACGTTCGTGATCGCCGACCAGTTCATCGATCGCACGTTGCGCAAGCCGAAGACGTTCTTCGGCACCGGTTGCGTCGCGCACGTGTCGATGGGCCATCCGACGTGCGGCCGGCTCGCCGCACACCTCGCGCGCGGCGCCGACGAGCTCGACCTCGGCTACCACGACGGCGGCACGTACGTCGTGATGGAGGGCCCGCAGTTCTCGAGCCTCGCCGAGAGCGAGCTGCATCGCAGCTGGCACGCCGACGTGATCGGCATGACGAACATGCCCGAGGCCAAGCTCGCCCGCGAAGCGGAGCTATGTTACGCCACCGTCGCCATGGTCACCGACTTCGACTGCTGGCACCCCGATCACGATCACGTGACGGTCGCCGACGTCATCAAGGTGATGCACGGAAACTCGGAGAACGCGAAGAAGCTGCTCGCGCACGTGATCCCGCGCGCCGGCGCCGACACCGGGCCATGCGAGCGCGGCTGCGACCGCGCGCTCGAGCACGCGATCCTGACCGCGCCCGACGCGCGTGACCCCAAGCTCGTCGAGAAGCTGAGCGCCGTGGCCGGAAGGGTCCTCAAGTCATGAACTTCAAGTCGCTCATCCGCACGATCCCGGATTTCCCCAAGCCGGGCATTCGCTTTCGCGACATCACGCCGCTGCTCGCGAGCGGCACCGGCTTTCGCCACGTGATCGCGCTGCTCGCCGAGCGCTACGCCGGCAAGGCCGACAAGATCGTCGGCATCGAGGCGCGCGGCTTCATCTTCGGCGCCGCGATCGCGCACGCGATCGGCGCCGGCTTCGTGCCGATCCGCAAGCCGGGCAAGCTGCCCGGCGAGTCGATCGGCCACGACTACGAGCTCGAGTACGGCACGAACCGCGTCGAGGTCCACGTCGACGGCCTCGCGAAGGGCGAGCGCGTCGTGATCGTCGACGATCTGCTCGCGACCGGCGGCACCGCGCTCGCCGCGCTCGCGCTCGTCGCCAAGTGCGGCGCGAGCGTGCACGAGTGCGCGTTCTTGATCGAGCTGCTCGATCTGCCCGGCCGCGCGCGCATCGAGAAGCTCGGCCATCGCGTGCACGCGCTGTGCGGATTCAGCGAAGCCGAGTAAGCACGTGAGGGTCGAAGGCCGCTGGCGCCGTACGATCGAGCTCGCGCCAGGGGATGCGAGCTACGCCGAGGACCGGCGCAGCATCCTCGTGCTCGATCAGGCCAAGCTGCCCTACGAGATCGCGTGGCTCCGGCTCGGCGAGCTCGGCGAGGTCGCGCGCGCGATCCGCGACATGCACGTGCGCGGCGCGCCGCTGATCGGCGCGACGGCCGCGTGCGGCGTCGCGCTCGCGCTCGGGCAGCGCGTGCCGCTCGACGAGGCATGCGCGACGCTCGCGGCGACCCGGCCGACCGCGATCAACCTGGCGTGGGCGCTCGCCGAGATGCGCGCCGCGGTCGCGCGAGGCGACGACGCGTGGGCGGCTGCCGCGAAGATCTGCGACGACGACGTCGCGCAGTGCCAGGCGATCGGCCGCCACGGCCTGCCGCTGTTTCGCAAGGACCGCACCACGCGCGTGCTCACTCATTGCAACGCCGGCTGGCTCGCCACCGTCGACTGGGGCACCGCGCTCGCGCCGGTCTACGCCGCGCACGAGGCCGGGCTCGCGGTCCACGTCTGGGTCGACGAGACGCGACCGCGCAACCAGGGCATGTTGACCGCGTGGGAGCTCGCGCAGCACGGCGTGCCGCACACGGTGATCGTCGACAACGCCGGCGGCCACCTCATGCAGCACGGCGAGGTCGACCTCTGCATCGTCGGCACCGATCGCACCACGCGCGACGGCGACGTCTGCAACAAGATCGGCACGTATCTCAAGGCGCTCGCCGCGCACGACAACTCGATCCCGTTCTACGCGGCGGTCCCCGGCTCGTCGATCGACTGGGATGTCGCCGACTGGCGCGCGATCCCGATCGAGGAGCGCTCCGCCGACGAGGTGCGCGTGATCCGCGGCACGCAGATCGTCCCCGACGCGAGCCCGGTCGCGAATCCGGCATTCGACGTCACGCCGCGCCGGCTCGTCACCGGCCTCATCACCGAGCGCGGCATCGCAGCGCCGTCCGAGCTGCGCGCGCTGTACGGACGCACATGACGCTCGCGCTGCGCGACGACCTCGTCACGACCGCCCGGCGAATGAGCGATCTCGGCCTCACGCCCGGCATGTCCGGCAACGTCAGCGTGCGCAGCTCCGCGGGCTTCCTCGTCACGCCGTCTGGCATGCCGTACTCCGAGCTGCGTCCGGAAGACGCGGTCGAGGTCAAAGCCGACGGCACGCTCCGGCCCGGCCAGCGCACGCCGTCGACCGAGTGGCGCCTGCATCGCGACATCCTCGGCGCGCGCCAGGACATCCAGGCGATCGTTCACACCCACTCGCTGTACTGCACGACCATCTCGATGCTGCGCCGGCCGATCCCGGCCGTGCACTACATGATCGTGCTCGCGGGCTCGGACGAGATCCCGTGCGCCGAGTACGCGACGTTCGGCTCGACCGAGCTGGCCCTCCACGCGGTGACCGCGCTGCGCGGCGGCGACGCGTGTCTCTTGGCAAACCACGGCATGGTCGCGCTGGGTAGCTCGCTCCAGGCAGCCCTCAAGCTGGCGGCCGAGGTCGAAACGCTGGCCGCTCAGTACTGGCACGCAGCACAGGTCGGAAGCCCGCACGTGCTCGACCGCGACGAGCTACGCAAGGTGCGGGATCGATTCGCAGAATATGGTCAGCGTCCCCGGCGTCGCTGACCGAGTTATCGCTTGACACACCGGCGTTGAGCATGAAACGTACTCCCCCACGCGCATGAAGAGGGTCAACGATCCCACCTCCCCGGGAGTCATCCTGCGGAACCTGCCCAGGGTGTTCGATGACCTGCCGATCTGGGCGCAGCTCAACATCACCTGGAAGTGCAACCTCGATTGCGCGTACTGCAGCGAGTACGACAACTCGAAGGATCACATCGCGTACGAGACCCTGATCCCGCGCATCGACAAGATCAAGGACCTCGGCACGATGCACTGCGATCTGATCGGTGGCGAGCCGCTGCTCCACCCCGATCTGCTGCGCCTCATGCGCTACGTCACGCACCACCACGGCATGACGACCGGCATGACGACGAACGGCTTTCTGCTCACCGAGGACAAGCTCGGCGAGCTGATCGACGCCGGCATGGGCCGCATCCAGATGTCGGTCGACGGCCTGAACCCCAAGCCGGGCACGCCGAAGTCGCTCAAGACGCTGCGCAAGAAGATCGAGATGGTCGCGCGCCACCCGATCTGGTTTCGCGTCAACACCGTGATCTGCGACCAGACGGTCGACGAGGTCGAGGCGGTCGCGAACCTGTGCTTCGACCTCGGCGTCGCGATCAACTTCTCGGTCGTACACGATCACGGCCGGCTCAAGCGCACGCCCAACACCGAGCGCTTCCTCGATCGCGTGCGCTGGCTCAAGGACCAGAAGTCATCGGGCCAGGCGATCTCGACGCCGTTCTATCTCATCGAGTACTACGAGCGCGCGCTCAACGGCCGGCCGATGGACTGGACGTGCCAGGGCGGCAACAAGTGCTTCTACGTCTCGGCGGACGGCAACTTCCAGTACTGCTACCACGTGCCGTCGACGCGCAACCTGATGGACGTCACGCGCGAGGAGATGGCCGGCAATCGCAGCAAGAAGGGCTGCGAGGAGAACTGCGGCGTCGACTGCGTGATCCACACGTCGCTGCCGTTCTCGAACCGCACCGAGCTCGTCGGCATGGAGCTCAAGCGCCGGGCTTCGAAGTTCTTGCCGGTGCTGCGCAGCTAGACCGGTTTCGCCCGGATCTGATCGCGCCGGGCTCGGTCCTGCCGCGCATCGCTTCGTTGCTCGGGACTCGCGTTACGTCCAGTAGCGCTTCGCCGCTCGTGCCTCGCGCTGCGCGGCAATCCCATCGCCGGGCGCAAT
>DATJXL010000112.1:0-17211 GCA_035500135.1 Kofleriaceae bacterium | reverse complement strand
GCTCGAGCGCGCCGTCGGCATCGCTGCGCGTCGTGACGGTGCCATCGGCGAGCGCGGTCACCGCGAGCCCCGCGGTCGGCGCATCGGGCGGCGGGCCGATCGCCTTCAGCTTGTGCGCCGCCGCCGCGATCACCTCGAGCTTGTCGGCGGGGCCTTCGAGCGGCGCGGTGTAGCGCACCCAGCGCTCGGCGCTCGTCCGGCCGTGGCGCTCGAGATCGACGCGCAGCTCGCAGGCACCTTTGTCGCAGGCGATCGAAACGTGCGCGGTCGACAGGTTCGGATGTTTCAGGCCGAGCACGGCGGCGAGCCCGGGCGCGCTGCTGCACTCGTCGGCCTTCTCCGACCACTTGCGCGCGCGCACGAGCGCGATCGCGGCATCGATGTCGGCGCCGAGCAACACCTTCGCGTGCTCGGCGATCGCGAGCCGCTCGCCGATCGGATACAGCACGGTGCGCGTCGTGCGCCCGGGAAAATCGTCGGGATAGATCGGGGCGATCGACAGCTGCCCGGTCCCTTCGACGATGTGCTTCGATTCCGCTTTGCACACGTCGAAGACATCCGCGCGTGCGGACCCGGCGACGAGGAACATCGCGATCGCGGCGAAAGGTGCGAGACGGTTCATGCGCGCGAGAATACCGCCGGAAGCGTCGGATGCCTACGTCACGACCGCGAGCACCGAGGCGACGACGACCCGCGCGCGTTCGGCGACCAGTGCCGCGAGCTCGCGGAACCGTGGGCGCTCGCGCAGCGGCGCGAGCAGCGGGCAGCGCTCGAGCCACATGTAGTCCTGGAGGCCCGAGTCGACGCCGCGCTCGATCCAGGCGAGCGCTTCGTCGGAATCGCCCGCGAACAGCAAGAGCTCGGCGATGAACTGGCAGAACGTCGCGCGCATGCGCGGGCTCGACACGTCCACGATCGAGGCCGCGCGCGCGCGATCGTCGGCATCGAACCGACGCGTCCGGTGCACGCGCGACGCGATCGCGTAGAAGTCGACCAACGCGCTCGGCAGCTCGCCCGGCTCCAGCTCGGCGAGCTCGGCCAGCTCGCCGCGCCACATCCGGTAGCGCGCGATCGCGATGTCGTCGAACACGCGGTTCGTGAACCGCGGCGCCACGCGCGCGTCCTCGAGCTCGCGCATCGCGTCGTCCCACCGATCGGCATAGATGTAGGCGCGCGGGAGATCGACGTGCGCCAGCCCGAACGGATCGAGCGACTCCGCGGCCTCGAGGTGCACGAGCGCCAGATCGAGCCGCCCGGCCTCGAGCATGATGCCGCCGAGCATCGCTTGCGCCATCGCGAAGCCTGGCGTGCGATGCAGTGCGCGTGCGAGCGCCCCCGCGGCCTCGGCGACGTCGCCCGAGTACAGCAGTGCGACCGCGCGCGCGAACCAGGCTTCGCCGAGCCCCGGCGCCGCCGCGATGGCGCGCGCCGAGAGCTCGCGCGCGGTCACGAAATACGAGTCGTCGGCGGTGAAGAATGCCTGTCGTGCGCAGGCAGTCGCGAGCGTCGCGATGATCGCGGCATCGTCCGGGGCGAGCGCGTGTGCACGCTCGAGGTCGGCGACGATCGAATCGAACGGGGCGGCGACCCAGTGCGCGCGCAACCGCGCCTTGGCCGACAGGTACAGCTCGGTCGCGCGCGGATCGACCGTGGACGCACGTGCCGGTACGACGAGCTCGACGGTCAGCGCGTTCGCGATCGCGCGCACGACCTCGTCCGTGGCCGCGAGCAGCGCGTCCGCCCGCGTGTCGACATGGCTCGCCCACAACAGGAAGCCGTCGGCGACGCCGACCGCCCGCGCCGCGATGCGCACCTCGTCGCCGCGTCGGCGCACGGAGCCATCGACGACGACGTCGACGCCGAGCGTGCGGCCGAGCTCGCGCGCGTCTGCGTCGACCGCCGCGCCTTTGCGCACCGACGCGAGCGGCCGCACGCGAAGCGCGCGCGTCTGCGACAGCGCGTCCACGATCTCCTCGCCGAGGCCGTCGGCGACCTCGGCGAGGTCGTCCGACGCGCGCAGCGGCAGGATCGCGACCGAGCGCGACGAGCGCGCGGGCACGACGTGATGGATCTCGCCATCGCGGCCGCGCGCTGGCTCGGCGATCTCCCGCGCGAGCGCGGCGACCAGCGCGGCGCCGTCGTCAAACCGATCGCGCGGATCGCGCGCCATGCACCGCATCACGAGCTCGGCGAGCACCTCGGGCACGGCCCGGTGCGCGCGCGGATCGGGCACCGGCTCGGTCAGCCGGGCGCGCGCGATCTGCATCGGGCCGAAGCCGTCGAACGGGCGTGCGCCGGTCAGCATCTCGAACACGATCGCGCCGAACGCGTAGACGTCGGCCGCGGGTCCGATCGCCGTGGTGGGCTCGACCTGTTCGGGGGCCATGTACGCCGGCGTGCCGGTGAAGCTGTCGTCGGTCGCGGTCGTGCCCGACGACGCGATCGCGATCCCGAAATCGGTGATGACGATCCGGCCGGTGCGCGCGATCAACACGTTGTCGGGTTTGAGATCGCGGTGCAGCACGCCGACCGCGTGCGCGGCCGCCATGCCCGCGGCGACGTCGCGCGCGATCTTCGCGGTCTCGTCGATCGCGAGCGGACCGTCGTCGATCTGCTGTGCCAGCGATCGCCCGTCGATGTACTCCATCGTCAGGAAGTGATCGTCGCCGTGCTGGCCGAGATCGAACGTGCGCACGACGTGCGGGCTCGTCACGCGGCGCGCGAGCTTGACCTCCTGCCGGAACCGCTCGCGCACGCCGGGCGTATCCAGGAGCTCGGCGCGCAACATCTTGAGCGCGACGATCTCGTCGAGCGTGCGGTCGTGCGCACGATACACCCGCCCCATGCCGCCCATCCCGAGCAAGCCGAGGATCTCGTACCGATCGGCGACCACGCTCGGCGGCAGCACCGGTGCCGAGTCGCGCGCGGCCGGCTGCGACAGCTGCGTGCTCGCCGGGCGCGTCGCCGCCGATCCGAGATCATCGTCGCCCGACACGTCGGCGATCATAACCCGGTCGCGCGGTCGAGCCGCGTCGCTAGAACGATCCGCCGTACGTGACGACCGCGCCGCCTGGCACCGGAACCGGCGTGAACGCCTGGATGGTCGCGTTGTCGTGGCGGGTCGCAACCGCCACGAACCGCCACACCGCGAGCCCGGCGAGCACGCCGCCGCCGATCAGCGCGTACGTTCCGGTATTTTGCTCGCTGCGCGCGTCGTCGACAGCCTTCGTGTACATCTGATACGTGGGCTTGCTCGCGGCCGCGCTCATGTCGCTATTGCCCGAGAGCAGGAAGTAGCCTCCTCCGACCAGGGCCGCGACGGAGAGCACGCCGAGCGTATCGCCGAGCGGATCGGCCCAGGCCGACCGTGGTGCCTCGGGCTTGTGCTGGACCGGAGTCGGGGCTGGTTGCGGTGCCGGCTGCGGCGCGGGCGCCGGCGTCACGGGTGCGGGCTGCTTCATCACATCGTCGGCCGCGCGCTGCTGCGCCTCGATCGTGGCCTGGCACTGCTGGATCCACTGCTCGGCCGCGTTCGCGCCGGCGGACGATGCGCCGCGCATGTAGGCGCGATAGGTGAGGACCGCGCTCCGGCAGTCTCCAGACAACCGCTGCGTCTGCGCGATCGCCCATAGCGTGTCCGGCTTGGGCTCGATCTCGTACGCCGCTTTGTATTCGCGCAACGCGGTCGTCCAGTCCTGGACGTTGTAGGCGCGGGTCGCGCGATCGTTGTGCTCCTGCGCGTCGTCGGCAACGGCGACCGCGGGCGCGAGCGAGAGGACGACGGCGATCACTAGCTGTGTCTTCATGGTGGAGGCTCCGGTGAGTCGGGATCCCAGTGCGGGGCAGGCCGCGCAGGTGGCGCCGCGGCAGGTGGTGGAGGTGAAGGCGCGACCTGCGGCACGCGAGCCGGCACGCGGTGCGGCGTGCGCGGCGGCGGCGGCGGCGGTGCGAGCGGATGCTGCACGCTCGGTGCGGGCCGCGCGATGCTCGGCGTCGAGATCGCCGGCGCGACGCGAGCGGGCGCGGGCACGGAGGCCGGCGCGACCGCCGCGACCGGTGCGACCGGCGCGATGGCCGTCGCGGTCGGCGCCGGCGCAGGCTGCGGGGCGGTGGGAGTCGCGCGCAGCGCGAGCACGAGCGTGCCGGCGAGCACCCCGACCGCGGGGATCGCCCACAACGCGGCACGCCTGCGGCGCGGCGCCGGCGGCATCGCAGGCGCGATCGCGGGTACGATCTCGGGTACGATCGCGGGCGCGATCACAGGCGCGATCGCGGGCACTCGCATCGAGCCGGGCGAGGTCGCGCCGCGCGGGATCGCTCCGTGGCGAGCGGCCTGGCGGCGCTCCGCGAGCTCGTTCGCGAAGCTGCGCGCGACCCACTCGCCGACGTCGCGGCGCGTGGCGAGCGCGCCGGCCGCGGCCGAACGCAGCGCATCCTCCATCTGCTGTGCGGTCGCGAACCGTCGCGCGGGATCGCGTTCGAGCGCGCGCATGCACACCGCGTCGAGCTCCGGCATCGGCTGCGGCGCGATCGCGCTGGGCAGCGGGAGCTCGCGATGCAGGATGTTGTGCATCGTCGCGGCATCGTTGTCGCCCTCGAACGGCTTGCGCCCGGTGAGCAGCGACCACAGCATCGCGCCGACCGCGAAGACATCGCTCCGGCGATCGAGCTCGTGCCCGGTCACCTGCTCGGGTGACATGTAGGCGACCTTGCCCTTGACCTCGCCCGGCCGGGTCGACGTGACGCGCGAGCGCGCGCGCGCGACGCCGAAGTCGATGAGCCGCGCCGCACCATCGATTCCGATCAACACGTTCTGCGGGGACACGTCGCGATGGACGAGGTGGATCAGGTGTCCCTCGTCGTCGGTCAACGAGTGCGCGGCTTCGAGCCCGGCCAGCACGTCGAGCACGATCGGAACGAGCAGCCGGGGCTGTCGATCGTCGGGGCGCTTCCTGAGCAGCTCCGCGAGCGAGCAGCCCTCGACGTAGTCCATCGCCACGTACAGCGTGTGCTGGTGCATGCCGAGATCGACGATCGGCACCACGTTGGGGTGATGGAGCTGCGCGGCGAGGCGTGCCTCGTCGGTCAGCATCTCGACGAAACCCGGCTCCTCGGCGAGGTGGGGGTGGAGCACCTTGACCGCGCACAGGCGCTGGAAGCCGAGCTCGCCGGCGTTGCGGGCCAGGTAGACCGTCGCCATGCCGCCCACACCGAGCCTGCTCAGGATCTCGTAGCGGCCGAACGCGACCTCCATACAAACACTCTCGGAGAACCCGCCCAAACCCGCTAGTCGGGTCCTTCCCGCTTTTTTCGCCAGGAAATGCCCTACGGAGAATCCGGGAGGAACCTGACTGTTGGAGGGATGTCGTTTCGCGTGACAGTGGACAGGGGCAATGAGCGACGCTCGCCGCTATCGCCTGCGCCACGACCATCAGGAGATGGACGTCACCGGCCCGGCATTCGTGATCGGCCGCGACCCCACCTGCCAGCTCGTGCTCAAGCAGGATCTCGTGTCGCGGAGACACGCGCGCGTGATCGAGCACGAAGACGGCCTGGTCATCGAGGACCTCGAGAGCATGAACGGCGTGTTCGTCAACGAGCGTCGGATTCGCGAGCCGACGCTGCTCGCACACGGCGACACCATCGCGATCGGCACCGAGACGCTCGAAGTGGTCGACACCCAGCTGCTGCCGCGCGCGCAGCGCCCGACGCGCCCACAGCCGATCGTGTTTCCGCGCGACATCGAAGGCCCCGAGCCGGTCACGGTCACGACGCGCCTCGAGCTGCTCACCGATCGCGAGCGCGAGGTGTTCGAGCTGATCGTGCTCGGCCACACGCAGCGCGAGATCGGCGACCGGCTCCACATCTCGGTCAAGACGATCGAGACCTACCGCGGCCGCGTCGCGACCAAGCTCGGTTGCCGCACGCGCGCCGAGCTCGTCGCGTACGCGATCAATGCCGGCGTCCTCCGACGCGGGTGAGTCGCGAACCGCGAGTTGACTGGCCCGCCGCCCGCTCGGTCATTGTACCATCGGACGGATGAGCTCGATCGTCCCCGGCGTTACGGTGGAAGATCGCTTCGTCATCGAAAGGATCGCCGGCGCGGGCGGCATGGGGCGCGTGTTCTACGGCTTCGACGCGTCCAGCGAGCAGCCGGTCGCGGTGAAGATCCTCGCGGACGGTCTCGACGAGGAGCTCGAGCGGTTCTGGCGCGAGGCCGAGATCCTGGCGCAGATCGATCATCCAGGGCTCGCGAAGTACGTCGCGCACGGCACGTGGGAAGGCACGCCGTATCTCGTACAGGACTGGATCGAAGGCATCACGCTCGCGAAGTACCTCGCGGGAACCGGTTGCACGGTACGCGAGGCGGTCGTGGTGGGACGCGTCCTGGCCGAGACGCTGGCCGTGCTGCACGGGCTCGGCATCATCCATCGCGACGTCAAGCCGAGCAACGTGATCCTCGTGAACGGCGAGATCGCGAAGCCCAGGCTCGTCGACTTCGGGATCGCACGCCGGATCGAGGACGCCGTCGCGCATTCGCTGACGCGCACCGGCTCGTTCCTCGGAACGCCCGGCTACACGTCGCCCGAGCAGGTCCAGGGCAAGAAGTCGATCGGCCCGCCGGCCGATCTGTTCGCGCTCGGCGCGATCCTCTACGAGAGCGTCACCGGCGCGCCGGGGTTCGCCGGGATCAACGGCATCGCCCGCAACACGAAGGTCGTGATGCTCGATCCGCCGGCGATCGGTACGTACTGTCCCGAGGCGCCCGCCGAGCTCGTCGCGACCATCGAGCGGCTGCTGCGCAAGGATCCGGCGGAGCGCTTTCAGAGCGCGTCGGAGGTCGTCGCCGCGCTACCCGCCGTCGACGCACTTCCCGACGACCTCCACCGGCGCAGGGGCTGGCAGGAAGGCATGCAGACCATTCGCCCGCAAGCGTCGGCACTCGGCACGCCGCGGATGTCACTCGGGGTCCAAACTGGCCACCACATCGCCTGCGTGATCCTCGCGGTGCCGACCCACCGCTCGGAACACGATTGTTCCGCGATCGCCAGCGCCTACGGCATGACCGCACAGGTGCACGAGGATGGCTCGGTCACCGCGCTGGGAACCGGCGACGACCGGATCGCGACGGCGACCGCGGCCGCACGATGCGCGCTCGCGCTGGCGGCGACTCTCGAGAAATCGCCGATCGTGGTCGTCAGCTATCTCGGCGAGCAAGGCGAGAGCGTGTCGGTCGTCGACGCGCTCGAATGGGCGTTCGAGGTGCTGGAGGTGTGGGGCGTGCGCCTCGCAGTCGAGCCCGACGACGTGGTCGGCGTCCGGATCGACGACGCGACCGCGGGCGCGCTGCCGCCACGGTTTCACGTGACGCGGGATGGTGCGGCGATCCACTTGCTCGGCGAGGACGCGGCATAGATGAGCGGTTCTCGGCGCAAGCCGACCCAAGGCGACGCGACGATCGGCCGTACGGAGAACCCGACCCCGGTCGAGCAGCGCGAAGTGGCCGCGGTCGGCGTTCACCTGTTGATCGTGGGTCCCGATCACCTGGCCACCCACTCGCTGCCCGGCAGCGGCAAGATCTTGCTCGGTCGCTCCGACGAGTGCGACGTACCGATCGATGACGTGTCGATCTCGCGCAAGCACGCCCAGCTTCACCTCGGCCCGCAGCTCCTGATCGAGGATCTCGGGAGCGCGAACGGAACGGTGTGCGCGGAGAAGCGACTCGAGCCGAACCAGCCCGTTCCCGTGCGACTCGGCGAGCCCATCCAGCTCGGCGGCGTCACGCTGATCTTGCAGCGCCGGTTGCCGATCGCCCGCCCGCGTCGGATCTGGGATCACGGCTACTTCGAGGGGCACGTCGAAGAGGAGTGCAGCCGCACCGTGCGGACCGGCCGTGGCTTCGCGATCGTGTTCGCGCGCGCCGAGACCGGCCAGGACGCGAGGGCACTCGAGGAACAGCTCTCGATCTGGTTCCGCACGGCCGACGTCATCGGCCGCTACGGTCCAGGCGAGTTCGAGGTGCTGCTCGTCGATGTCAGCCCGCCAGATGCGGCGGCGGTCACCAAGAAGCTCTCGGCCGCGCTCGCCGATCAGCACGTGCGCGTGGACATCGGGCTCGCGTGCTACCCGCTCGACGGCCGGGACCCGCACACGCTGCTCTCGGTGGCGGCTTCTCGCGCGCGCGGCACGGCGCAGACCGACGAGACGATGCCGATCGTCGTGCGCGACCCGATCATGCAGGATCTGTATCGGCTCGCGAGCGTCGTCGCGAAGAGCGAGATCGCCGTGATCCTGCTCGGCGAGACGGGCACCGGCAAGGAGGTGCTCGCCGAGGCGATCCACCGCGGCTCGCAGCGCGCACCGTGTCCATTCTTGCGCCTCAACTGCGCCGCGCTCACCGAGACGCTGCTCGAGAGCGAGCTGTTCGGCCACGAGAAGGGAGCATTTACCGGCGCGAGCGCGGCGAAGACGGGCCTGCTCGAGAGCGCGGCCGGCGGGACCGTGTTCCTCGACGAGATCGGCGAGCTTCCGATGTCGACGCAGGTCAAGCTGCTGCGGGTGATCGAGGAGCGCAAGGTGTTGCCGGTCGGCGCGATCAAGCAGCGGCCGATCCTCGTACGCTTCATCGCGGCCACGAACCGCGATCTCGAGAACGAGGTCGTGCGCGGCACGTTTCGCCGCGACCTGTACTTCCGGCTCAACGGGTTCTCGCTGGTGATTCCACCGCTGCGCGATCGGCCGCTCGACGTCGACGCGCTCGCGCACGTCTTCCTCGAGCGCTTCGCGAAGCGCGCCGGTTACGCGCGCCAGCCGCGGCTGTCGGCGGAGTGCCTCGACGTGTTGGGCAACTACAGCTGGCCCGGCAACGTGCGCGAGCTACGCAACGTGATCGAGCGCGCGGTCGTGCTCTGTCAGGGCGGAGACATCGCGCCCGAGCACTTGCCGCTCGAGAAGATCCGTCACACGATGCCCGTGCAGGACGCGGCGCCGACGCGCGAGCCGCGTCTGAACCTGGCGCTGCGCCCGTCGCGCCTGCCCGCACGAGGTCCATCCGACGAGGTCACCGACCCGGCGCTGCGCCCGCTCGAGGAGCTGGCCCCCGCCGAGCTGCGCGAGCTGGTCACGCAAGCCGAGCGCAAGCGGATCGAGGACGCGCTCGCGCGATGCGCCGGCAATCAGACGCGCGCGGCCGAGAGGCTCGGCATGGCGCGGCGTACGCTCGTCAAGAAGCTCGTGCGCTACGGCATCGCGCGCCCGCGGAAGTGATCACGCCGTCAGACCCCAGCCGCGCGCGAGCTCCGCGTAACAGGTCTCGCAGCCGCGGCTGAGGCACAGGAACATCATCTCGTCGGCGCGCGTGCGCTGACCGAGCTCGCGGATGCGAGCGGCCGCCTCGTCGGCCGCTCCGATCACCACGACGCTGCGCGGAAAAATTCCGGCGCTGGTGGCGAGCTCTTGCTCGGCCACGACCGCGGCCGCCCGCACGTCGAGCGCATCCGAGACCAGCCCGCTGACCACGACGATCGCCGACGGTTCGGCGAACAGCGCGCTCGGCGTGAAGTGTTCGCGGTACGCGGCGACCATGTCGGCGATGCCGTCCTCGGTGCCGCCGTGGTGGAAGCTCGCGACGAGGCCGAGCCCCATCTCGCCGGTGGCGCGGGCCCGCTCGGTGTTGGTGACCATCACGTGCATCGCGGGTCCGAGCGGCACGCTCTCGCGCAGGAACAGCTCGGGCGCCGGATCTTCTCGCGTGAGGATGTCGCGCAGCGCCCGCAGCCGCTCGGGGTAGTGCTCGAGGACCCACGCCATGTCGCTCCCCGCGGTCAGGCGCGCTCGCGACTCGGAATCGACGGCGGCCGCCTTCGTGACGCCGAGGTCGATGCGACCGGGAAAGAACAGCTCGGCCGTGATCGCAGACTCCGCGATCAGATGAGGGTTGCGAAACACCAGGCTGACGGCCCCGGTGCCGAGGCGGATGCGCGCGGTGCTACCCGCCGCGACCATCGCGAACGCGAGGGCGTCCGGGATCTGGCCTCGCGAGTGGTGCTCGCCGACCCAGAAGCGATGATAACCGAGGCCGTCGCACTGCTCGGCGAGCCCGATCGCCTCGAACGGCGTCGAGAAGAAGTTCAGGATCGACAGTCTCATGGCTCGCGAACGCGACGCGTTCGCGAAGGCAGCATTGTACTATCGTCTGGCGCGCGAACGCGTACGGCATCGCGCGCCGCAACAGGATGACGGATCCGCTGATCGGTCGGAAGCTGGGCGAGTTCACGCTCACCGAACAGATCGGGGCGGGCGCCACCGGCGTGGTGTACCGCGCGATGCAGCCGGTGCTGGAGCGCGAGGCAGCGGTGAAGATCCTGGCCGCGGTGACGCCGGATGCCACCGAAGCGTTCCTGAACGAAGCGCGGATCGCGTCGGGGCTCGACCATCCGTACGCCGCCCACATCTATGGGTTCGGCGCCGAGACGGATCAGCTGATGTGGTTCGCGATGGAGCTGGTGCGAGGAACGACGCTCGACCGGTGGATCGCGGAGCGCGGGCCGATGCCGGCAGAGCGGTTCCTGCCGCTGCTCGAGCGGATCTGCGAGGTCGTACAGACCGCGCACGACAAGGGGATCGTGCACCGAGATCTGAAGCCCGCGAACGTGATGGTGATCTCGCGCGCGGGGCGGCTGTTACCGAAGCTCCTCGATCTGGGCATCGCGCGAACGGCGACGGCGCGGGCCGAGGAGTGGCAGGGCGTGGTCGGAACACCGGCGTACATGGCCCCGGAGCAGTGGTTGAACGCGAGCCGCGTGGATGCGCGAACGGACCAGTACGCGCTGGGCGTGACGTGCTTCGTCGTCTTGACCGGCAAGATGCCGTTCCCGGCGACCTCGCTGATCGAGTGCGCCAAGCAGCACGCGCGATCGCCGGTACCGTCGCTCGGTGATGGCGTGCCGCGAGCGCTCGACGCCGTGATCGCGCGGGCGATGGCGAAGAAGGCGGCAGAGCGGTTCCCGAGCCTGCTCGAGTTCGCCGCGGCGTTCCGCGACGCGCTGGAAGTCCCTGCCGAGTCGGAGGCGCTGCCGCAGCTCGAAGAGACTGTGCGCGACGCGCTGGTGCTCGCGGCGCCGCAGCCGATCGCGGAGTCGATCATCGCGCTCGAAGCGGCGCGCGACACGGCACGCGCGTGGAAGGCCGCGGAGCAGGTGCTGGAAGTGACGGCGCAGTACGTGGGCCTGGTCGCGCTGTCGGGGCTGTTGCACGTGCCCGAGGCGCGGCGGCCCAGGAGCGAGCTCTTGATGCAGCGACTCGCGGCGCTCGGAGCCGGGCGACTCGATGCCTCGGGTTGGCTCGACATCGCGCGCGAGATCGCGCGCGGGTTTCACGACGAGCCGGCGGTGTTTCCGATCGCGGAGCTGGCCAGCGTGCTGGGAGATCCGGGCTTCCACGGGCCGAGCAGCGAACGCGGCGAGCTGGCGGCTTTCCTGAGCGAGCTCGGGCGAGTGCTCGGCAAGCTCGGGTGGCTGTCGGACTATCAGATCGCGACGGTGCGTCGGCGCGCGCTCGAGAGCTGGACGGGGACGCGGCGCGCGCAACGGACGGTCGGACACGCGCCGCGCGATGCGCCGGACGGCGGCGTGCTGCTGCTCGACGCCGACGGGGTTGCGGCGCTGACGCTGTCACCGCTGGTGCAAGTCGCGCGGCCTTCGCCGGGGATGGTCGAGGAGATGTTCTTGTTCGACGGCCTCGACAAGCGCGGACCTCGGTTGCACGCGCCCCCGGTCGGGTTCGATCGCCACGATCCGGATCTGGCGGAGTGGATGCGCGCGGCCGGGCTGCCGCTCGGCGAGCGCGGCGCGGGTACGGTGGCCGCCGAGCGCACGCCATACCGCGGCTTGGCGACGTTCACGCGCGACGACGCGGGGTGGTTCTTCGGCCGCGAGCGCGAGGTCGAGGCGTTCGTCAACCGGATGCGAGTCGGGTCGCTGATCACGGTGGTCGGCCCGTCCGGCGCGGGCAAGAGCTCGTTCGTGCAAGCGGGCGTCCTGCCGAGCTTGCCCGAGGGCACGCGCGCGGTGACGGTCCGGCCGGGCGCGACGCCGGTCGCCGAGCTGGTCGCCAAGCTGGCGCGCGCCGGGATCGCGATCGATGGCGAGCGGCTGCTGGCGGAGCCCGGTCGGCTGGCGGCGGTGCTGCGCGAGCACGTCGAGGAGACGCACGCGATGTTCGTGCTGGTGATCGATCAGTTCGAGGAGCTGTTCACGCTCGGCGCGCCGGCGGCGGAGCGCCGCGCGTACAGCGAAGCGCTGGTCGCGACAGCGGCGGACAGCGACGAGCGGCTGCGCGTGATCTTGACGTTGCGCGACGACTTCCTGGTGCGCGCGGAGCAGCTGCCGGCGCTCCGCCAGCGACTGGCGCAGGGGATGGAGCTATTGACGACGCCGGCCCCCGAGGATCTGCAGCGCATCCTGGCCGAGCCGGCGCGGCGCGTCGGTTATCACTTCGAGGACGACGAGCTCGTCGCCGAGATGGTGCAGGCGGTCGCGGAGCAGCCGGGGGCGCTGCCGCTGCTGTCGTTCACGGCGTCGCGGCTGTGGGAGCTGCGCGACGTGCGGTTTCACACGCTGACCCGGCGCGCGTATCAGACCCTGGGCGGAGTGGGCGGCGCGCTCGCGCAGCACGCCGACGAGACGGTCGCGAAGCTATCCGCCGACGAGCAGCCGCTGGTGCGCGAGGCGTTCCGGCATCTGGTGACGAGCGAGGGCACGCGCGCGGTGCTGACCCGAGACGAGGCGATGCAGCTGCTCGGCGGCGGCCCGCGGGCCGAGGCGGTGCTCGAGCAGCTCGTCGGCTCGCGCCTGGTGGTCGCGTCCGAAGGCGAAGCGGGTCACGAGCGCCTCGAGGTCGCGCACGAGGCATTGATCTCCGGCTGGCCGCGCCTGGTCGCGTGGCGGCAGCAGGACGCCGAGATCGTGCGCGTGCGCGATCAGCTGCGCACGACCGCGCGGCAGTGGGAGGCACGCGGGCGACCGCAGGGCCTGCTGTGGCGCGACGAGGTGCTCGCGGAGTACAGGCTCTGGCGCACGCGCTACACCGGCGCCGTCACCGAGCTCGAACATCAGTTCGGGCGAGCGAGCCTCGCGCTGGCAGATCGAGCGCGCCGGCGCCGCCGCACGCTGCTGTTCTCCGCGTTCGCGGTGCTCGCCGCCGGCGCACTGGTGATGACGCTGCTCGGCGTGAAGGCGAGCCGCAGCGCGGGCGAGGCCAAGCACCTGCTCGTCGAGAGCTACTTCGAGCAGGCGCGCGTGGCGCTGCTCGATGGCCGTCACGCCGAGGCGCTCGACTACATCCAGCGCGCCAACGCCGCCGGCCTCGACACGCCGTCGCTCCGGCTGATGGCCGCATACGCGAAGCCGTCGGTCGGCTCGGAGCTCGCACGGCTCGACGCCAAGGCCGGCAAGGTCTTCGAGATCACGTACAGTCCCGACGGCGCGCGCCTGTACAGCGCACACGAGGATGGAGGCATCCGCGTGTGGGATCTCGCGACAGACCGGGTGCTCGCGGTGTGGAAGGACCGCGCGTCACCCGTCCACCGACTCGAGCTGTCCGGTGACGGGCGCTGGCTCGCGAGTAGCGCCGAGGATGGCGCCGTGCGCGTGTGGGACACGACGACCGGCCGGATCGCGCTCGGGCACGACGGTCCCGCCTCGGCCTACGATTGCCTGCAGATCGATAGCGCACACGGCCTCGTGGTGTCGGGCGGCGATGGCGAGCTGTGGATCGGCGAGCTCGCGACGGGCCGCACGCTCCACGAAGCTCGGCCCGACGAGATCGCGGCGTGTGCGCTCGATCCGCGCGGCACGTGGATCGCGACCGCCGAGCTCAAGACCCGACGCGTCGTGCTGTGGAGCGTGACGACCGGCGAGCAGATCGCCGAGCTGCCGCACCAAGGTCAGGTCAACGACGTCGTCGTCTCACCCGACGGCACCGTGCTGGCGACCGCAAGCGACGACGGCAACGTCCGCACGTGGTCGGTTCCGGACGGCAAGCTCGTCCATGCGCTGCCCGGCCACGGCGACAAGGTCGATCGGGTCGCGATCTCGCCGGACGGCAAGCGCCTGGTATCGATCGGGCGCGACCTCAACGTGCGTGTCTGGGATCTCGCGACCGGCGCGACGATCTACACGCTGCGTGGGCATCGCGATCTGATCTATCGCCCTCGCTTCGACCACAGCTCCGATCGGCTGGTCAGCACGAGCCAGGATGGCACCGGGCGGCTGTGGGACCTGCGCACCGGTCGGGTGGTGCGCGTGTTCGCCGGCTCGAAGGTGCCGCTGTACCGTGCTCGGTTCGCGCCCGACGGCAAGACCGTCGCCGCCGGGTCGTGGGATGGCACGGTCGCCGTGTGGTCGACCGAAGATCCGTTCGGCGTCCAGGTCTGGGCCGGTGATCCGCGCGGCTGTCCGAGCGAGAACGATGCGACCGACGCGATCCTGATCTCGAGCTGCCCGCAGGTCACGCGGATCCTCGACCTCGCGCGCGGACGCGAGATCGAGCTCCCGCCGAGCAACGCGGGCGCGGTCACTGCCGACGGCACGCACGCCGTGATCGTCTCGGATCGCGCGATGACGGCGTGGGATCTGAGCTCGAAGACGACGACCGCGCACGCCGTGTTGCCGGCGCCGCCGCGGACGATCCGTTATGCGCCGTCCGGAGCGGCGGTCGCGATCGGAACGATTCGCGGCGACGTGCTCGCGTGGCGCCTCGATCCCCCAGGCCAGCTCGTCTCGCTCGATCATCACGCCGGCGAAGTGCGATCGATCGCGTGGAGCGCGCTCGGCGCGCTCGCGACCGGCGACGATCACGGCGAGCTTCACGTCACGTACACGCGAGGCGAGCCCGGACCGACGCGAACGTTCGCGCTGGGCACGCCGATCACGGCGCTGCGGTGGTCGCCGGACGGCGCGCGGCTCGCGGTCGGTGCGGGCTCGGTGATCGAGCTCCGCGACGCGAACACGCTGGCGGTGGTCGCCAGGCTCGAGCACGCGGGGCCCGTGACGTTCTTCGACTTCGACGCGACCGGCGAGCGCTTGATCAGCGGCGCGCAGGACAGCGTCGCTCGCGTCTGGCGCGTTCGCGATGGCGCGCTGCAGGCCCAGCTTCTCGGCGCCACCGCGTGGGTCGAGTGGCCGCAGTTCGTGAACGACTCGATCGCCATCGGCACCGGTGGGGACGGCATCCTCCGGTTCTGGGACATCGATCGCGAGAAGGAGATCCTCACGCTGGAGGGCTCGACCACGTTCGGGAGCTGGGTGATTCACGGGGGCCTGAGCCAGTACGGCCTGGCGAGCGCGTACGGCGAGGTGATTCGCTGGCGCCTTCCGGGGCTGTGACCCGCACGTTCAGCGCACGCTGATCGCGAACGCTCGGTCCCACATCGGTTCGTCGCTCGAGGTCGCCGCGTGCAGCGCGAGACCGATGCCGAGCTGACCGTCGAGCAGGTCCAGCTGATCGGGAAGCGGCATGGCGAGCGCGCGCTCGTACCAGGCTCGAGCGGCGACCGCGAGCGCGTCATCGCCCGTGGCCTGAGCGATGCGGTTGTAAACGTGCGCCAGCCCGATCGCACCGTGGCAGAAGCCCGACGTCTCGACCTGCGTGGCGGAGCTCGGGCGAGCCGCCGCGAAGCGCGCCAGGCTCGCGGCGCGCTCGCTCGCGGCGCGGTCGCCGACCCGAGTGGCCGCCGCCCACAGCGCGGCCGCGAGGCCGGGATCTCCGTAGCACCACGCCGAGCGATTGGGCTCGGTCGCGCCCGCTACGGCGGGAAAGCGGTAGTCGCGGTCCGCGACGGCGTGCGACCACAGATGTGCGGTCAGATCGTCGTAGAGGCAACGCGCGGCCGGCACGCCTAGCGCAGCGGCGCTCGCGGCGATCGCGATCGCTGCGCCCTGCCCGTGCGCGACTCCCAGGTCGATCACGCCGGACGCGTGCTGGCGACTCGCGTCGATCCAGTGCGGCTCGCTGAACAGGTAGCGGCCCACCTCGGCAGGCCGAGCATGGTCGTCGAGCCATGCGATCACGGCCGAAAGGAGCGTGGCCGAATCGGGCCAGCGCTCGAGCGCGTACACGCCGATGCCCGAGACTCCGAGGATCAGGTCGTGGTGGAGCCCGGGCCCCAAGCAACGTGCGAGCCCGGCATCGACGCTGGCGTCGATGTCGTGGCCGAGCTGGGCGAGCGCGAACGCGACGCCTGCGAGTCCGTCGAACAAGGTCGGTCCGAGGCCGCCCACCGCATCGAAGGCGGCATCGAGGTGGCGATCGGCTGCTTCGGTGCGCTCGAGGTACGACAACAGCAGCGCGCGCCCCGCCGCACCGACAAGCGACGCGGCCTCGGCCGGACGAGCCAGCCGTTCCGCGACTTCATCGATCGCCGCGCGGGCGCGGTCGGCGATCGCCCCGTCGAGCAGCGGTCGCCAGCTCATGGCATCGTGACCCGATTGTGATCGTTCGATCTCCTGTCGAGATCGATCGATCTCTTGGCGAGCCCGTCCCCGGACAGGATGCTATCGGATGAACAGAGGGTTAGCGTGGCGCGATTCTGGCTACGGGTTGCGTCCATGAAGAAGACCGTCAAAGAACCCAGGAAGCTCAAGCTCGACCTTGACCGGATGCGGGTTCTGTCCACCGCGGAGCTCAGCACGGTGGGAGGTGGCGCTCCCTACACGACGATGAAGGGCTGCAAGCCAGGCGTGAGATAGACGTAGCAAGAAGTAGCAGAAGTAGCATGCAGGCCGCAAAGCTCGAGGGCCGAGGCGGCTCGTAGATCTAGTCGCCGCGATCGCCGCCGCCAGCGAGAAGCGACCCGAGCATCTGGGTGTGTGGCTCGCCAGCGCGTCCGACTGATTCGTGACACGATGCGTAGAGATGCGGTGGCGGCTGGCCTCGCTGCTATGCGTGCTCGCCTCGACGCGAGCGTCGGCACAGAAAGCGGACGCCGATGCCGCGTTCCAGCGCGGGCGCTCGCTGATGGCGAGCGGCGACATCGCGAAGGCGTGCACGGAGTTCGAGGCCAGCATGCGCTTCGACCCGGAGTGGGGAACCTTGTACAACCTCGCGCTGTGTCACGAGCGCCTCGGCAAGCTCGCGACGGCGTGGACCGAGCTCAACGAGCTCGGCGCCAGCGACACGAACGCGGCGCGCGCGCACGATGCGAAGAAGCGC
>DATJXL010000111.1:0-2473 GCA_035500135.1 Kofleriaceae bacterium | reverse complement strand
GCGAGCGCGGGTGCCACACCGCGGACCGCGCTCGCGTACAGCTGCTCGAGCTCGCGTGTGAACAGGACGATCGACCACTCGTCGCAGATGATGTGGTGCATCGCGACCAGGAACACGTGCACGTCCGTCGCGATGCGGAGCAGCCGCGCGCGGAGCAGCGGCCCCTCCGCGAGGTCGAACGGGCGCCGTGCTTCCCGCTGCGCCCACTCGTCGAGCTGCTCGTCGCTGTCGACCGGGATCGGGCGCGCCACCGATGGCGGCGGCGCGATCACCTGTGCCGGGGTCCCATCGGTCTCGACGAAGCGAGTGCGCAGCACCTCGTGGCGCCGGATGATCTCGTGCACGCTGATCTCGAGCAGGTCGATCCGCAGCGGCCCGGTGAGGCGCAGGAACACCGGCACGTTGTACGTGAACCCATCGGGTTCGAGACGGTCGAGGAACCACAGGCGCTGCTGCGCGAACGACAGTGGCAGCGCGCTACCGCGCGGCATCGGTGCCCACGGCACGGCAGGCCGCGCGGTGTGGCCCGCCAGGCGCGCTTGCACGGCACGGGCGAAGCCGGCGAGCGTCGGCTCCTCGAACAGCGCCTGCACCTGCACGGTGACGCCGAGCACGCGGCGAAGTCTCGACATCACCTGGGTCGCGAGCAGCGAGTGTCCCCCGAGTGCGAAGAAGTTGTCGCCGGCTCCGACCCGATCGACGCGGAGGACCTCGGCAAAGATCCGGGCAATCGCTTGCTCGAGGTGTCCGTCGGGCGCGACGTACGCCCCGCCGAGGTCGACGCGCCGCGTCGACGGTGCCGGCAACAGCCGGCGATCGATCTTGCCGTGAGGCGTGATCGGGAACCGCTCGAGCGCCACGAACGCGCTCGGCACCATGTAGCGCGGCAACGCCGCGGCGAGCCGCACACGAAGGTCGTCGAGGTCGAGCGCGGCGCCACAGTGCGGAACGACGTACGCGACGAGCCGCTGGTCGCCGGTCTCGTCGCGCACGACGACGACCGCCTCGGAGATCTCGGCGTGTGCGAGCAGCTGCGCCTCGATCTCGCCGAGCTCGATGCGAAAGCCACGCAGCTTGACCTGGTGGTCGACGCGCCCGTGGAACTCGATCGTGCCGTCGCGCCGCCACGCGCCGATGTCGCCGGTCCGGTACAGCCGCCCGCCCGGCTCGAACGGGTCGGCAACGAAGCGCTCCGCGGTGAGCTCCGGGCGGTTCCAGTAGCCGCGCGCGACGCCGTCGCCGCCGATCCAGATCTCGCCGCGAACGCCTTCCGGCACGAGGTTGCCGTGCCGATCCAGGATCCTGATCGTCGCGTTCGCGATCGGACGGCCGATCGGAATCGTCGTGGCACGCTCGTCGAGCGCCTGCACCAGGTGCCAGGTCGCGAACGTCGTGGTCTCGGTCGGGCCGTACAAATTCAAGAGCCGGCGCGGCGGTCCGGCCGCCTGGATGCGCCGCACGGCCCCGGCGTCGGCGGTCTCGCCACCGAACAGGACGCTCTCGACGCCGCGCAGCGCCGCCGGATCGGCGGCCGCGAGCTGGTTGAACGGCGCCGTCGTGATCAGGATCGCCGTGACCCGGCTCGCCTTGATCTCGCGCGCGAGCGCGTCGGGCGACAGCACACTCTCCGGAGGGAAGCCGCGGAGCGTCGCGCCGTTGAGCAGCGCGCCCCAGATCTCGAACGTCGAGGTGTCGAACGAGGTGTTGGACAGGTGCGCGACGACGTCGTCGTGGTCGAGCTCCAGGTAGTCGGTGCCGAGCACGAGGCGCGCGACCGAGCGCTGCTCGATCGCCGTGCCCTTGGGCTGTCCCGTCGAGCCCGACGTGTACATCACGTACGCGAGGTCGCGGCTCGTCGCGACCACGGGGAGCGGGTCACCGGAGAGCCGTCGCAGGTCGAGCGCGTCGAGCGCCACCAACTCGCCGCCGAGCGCCGCCGTGCCGGTCGTGCCGATCACGGCACGCACACCGGCGTCGCGGGCCATGTAGACGAGTCGATCCACGGGGTGCGCCGGGTCGAGCGGCACGTAGCACGCGCCCAGCTCGAGCGTCGCCACGATCGAGACGATGAAGTCGACCGAGCGGCCGAGGCAGACGCCCACGCGATCGCCGCGGGTCACGCCGCGCTCCGCGAGGTAGCGCGCGAGGCGATTCGCGCGCGCGTCGAGCTCGGTATACGAGAGCCGCTCCGCGCCGAACTGCACCGCAGTCGCCGTCGGTCTGCGCGCAACCTGGTCCGCGAACAGCTCGTGCAGCGACAGGTCTCGCGAGTACGGTGTTCGCACCCCCGTCCCGTGGCTCAGGATCGCCTCCCGCTCCGCCTCCGACAAGATCGCAAGCCGCGAGATCGGGCGATCGGGATCCTCCAGGGCCTTTGCGAGGAGTCGCGTCCAGTGTTCGTTCATGCGCAGCACCGTCGCCTCGTCGAACAGCGCCGTGCTGAGCGACCAGGTGACCGTGATCTCCGGCGTGT
>DATJXL010000110.1:0-45209 GCA_035500135.1 Kofleriaceae bacterium | reverse complement strand
GACGACCATGGGAATGGATCCATTAGACCTCTGGCACCAGATGAACATCCTCGTGAAGATCATCACGGTAGGGATGCTCGCGATGTTCGTCTTCATGCTCTACGTGATCGTCGAGCGAATCCTCACGTACATGGCTGCCAGCGAGCAGTCGATCCGCTACGTCCAGGCGCTCGGGACGTTCCTGCGCGAGCACAAGGTGCACGAGGCGCTCGCCTCGGCGCGCAAGATGCCGAAGAGCCCGGTCGCGAAGGTGATGGACTCGGGCCTCCAGGCGCTGCTCCAGGGCCGCGAGGCGCTCAAGACCGAAGGCCCCGCCGACGTCGGTGACTTCGACCTCGTCGACTCCGTGAACCGCGCGCTCGAGCGCGTGAAGGAGCGCGAGACGTCGAACTTACGGCGCGGCCTGGCCTACCTCGGTACGGTCGCGTCGGCGACGCCGTTCATCGGCCTGCTCGGCACCGTCATCGGCATCCTCGGCACGTTCCAGCTGCTCAAGGGCGGCAGCGTGACGATCAACGACATCGGTCCGAAGATCTCGGAGGCGCTGTGGTCGACCGCGATCGGCCTGTTCGTCGCGATCATGGGCGCGATGTCGTTCAACTACTTCACGTCGCGCGTCGAGGGCTTCGTCGTCGACATGAACGACGTGTCGAGCGAGTTCATCGACTACGTGCTGCGCGAGGGCCGGGGCTAGCCGATGTCCCACGCTCGCGCAGGCTGGGCCCACCGCCGCTGGCGGATCTCGGGCAAGAAGGTCGAGGTCGATCACGTTCGCAACGACATCAACGTGACGCCGCTCGTCGACGTCATGCTCGTCTTGCTCATCATCTTCATGTTGATGACGCTGATCATGGGGCGCGGGCACGACGTCACGCTCCCGCAGGCGACCAGCTACTCGCAGGAGAAGGACAAGATGCAGCCGGTCGTCACGATCGACGCCGACGGCAACCTGTGGATCGAGAAGAACAAGCTCGGCGACGTGACCCCGTCGACGCTCAAGGAGATGCAGCAGCAGATCCAGGCCGCGTGGGACGCTCCGAAAAACCCCGAGGCGTCGGGGCGCGTGTACGTCAAGGCCGACAAGAAGACCGAGTACGGCAAGGTCAAACCGGTGCTGATGTACCTCCACAACGAGATGGGGCGTGACTCGGTCGACTTCGCGATCGCGAAGGAGTCCAAGGAGCAGGAGAAGTAGCCATGGGGATGAGCGTTGGCGCCAAGAAAGGCGGCGTCCAGAGCGAGATCAACGTCACGCCGCTCATCGACGTGCTGCTGGTGCTGCTCATCATCTTCCTCGTCGTGATGCCGATCATGATGAAGATGGAGACCCTGCAGGTCCCGCGCAAGATCCAGGACAACGAGGACCCGGACCCGAACGCGAGCCTGTTGACCGTCAAGGTCGACTCGGCGATGGGGCTCGTGCTGAACGACGGCAACCGCGACTACCCGTGTACCGACATGCCGGACCTCAAGTCCAAGCTGGTCCCCAAGCTCGACGCGATGCATGCCGGCACCGAAAAGGTGGTCTTCGTCGACTTCAACGAGAGCATCCCGTGGGAGCTCGTCATCTCGACCATGGACACGATCCGGTCGATCGCGACCGACGACAACCACGACGAGATCAAGGTCGCGCTCAAGGTCGCCGACGAGAACGCGCCCAAGCAGTAGGGTGCGACAGCGAGAGCGAGCCCGGCGGCGCGCGCGCGACAACGACGCGCCCGGGTCTCCTGGCACGTTCGGGCCGGTGCGACAGCGACTGCGACCTGCGGCGCTACGTCGTCACGCGGTGTGATCGGAAGTCCCGTTCAGCCGCACAACCGCTGGTGATACAAGGCCTGGAACGCCTTGACACATAACAGCGACGTTCAGTACAAGCGGTCGAATTTCGGGTCTGTCGTGGGTGCACCCGCATTGCAGGGGAGCAAACGTCTTATGTTCGTTCGATCTATTCACGCGTGTTTCGCCATCGCACTCGGGCTTGGTGCAGTCGCGTGCACGAGCACCGAGAGCGCGACCAACCTGCGGACCGAAGGACCGCCGATGGTCGAGCAGGTCCTGATGAAGGAGACCTTTACGGACAGCATGGGCGCGGTGAACCAGCGCTGCGTCTTCGGGTTCGGCACGCACCCCGAAGCCGACGAGATCACGTGCAACGGCGCCAGCGGCTCCACGGTCGCGCATCACGTCGACAGCGCGCTCGTGCTCGTCGATGCCCCCGGCATTCGCGTGATCTTTGGCTCGCTGCTGATCGGCAACTACCTCGAGGAGATCGAGTGCCGGCAGCCGGTCGGTCCGGACGGTGCGTTCGACAAGGTGCCGCTCGGCTCCACGCCGGACGACATCGCGAAGTGCGCGGTCCCGATGGACACCGACGCGCTCGCGCTCACCTGCAAGGGACCGCATGCGGTGTGCCTGTGTCAGCTGCCGGGCGGCTGCAACGGCATCGCCGAGGGCCTGCCGGTCGGCGTCGAGGACGCGAACCAGGACGGCGCGGCCGACACTCACCAGATGATCAAAGGCGCGGTCGGTTTCAAGTGCACCGCCGGCAGCGGCGCGACCGCGACGAACGTCAACGTCGCGATCGACCAGGCGCAGAGCTACTACGACCCGTCGGGCTTCCAGCAGCCGCCGGCGACGGGCGGCTTCGAGGCGATGGGCCCGGCGCTCGTGCTCTATCCCGCGCTCGTGCTCGGTAACTCGACGGTCGCGGCGCTGCCGTCGGGCAGCACGTGCGGGCTCGCGCTCGATCCCGACGTCGTCGGCAAGAACTTCGCGGAGCCGTGCACGCCGGTCGATTCCGACGGCAACGGTGGCCGGCCGCCCGAGTGCGACGACCTCAACATCGACCAGTGCCCGCAGTCGTGCACGCCCGGTGACCTCAGCGGGTTCAGCTTCGGCACCGAGCCGATGCTGCTGTCACTGCAGGGCATCACGAACGGCCAGATGGGCGTGTCGCGTACGGCCGACATCTTCGCCGTCACGTTCGACAACATCCCGGTCAATCCGAACACGATCGGCACGATCCAGATCTTCGAGGGCGTGGCGATGACCCCCTACAACATGTTCACGGTGTCGTTGACCGGCGCCAGCCAGATGGACATCCACTTCACGAACCCGACCGGGCTCGCGGCGAACACGCAGTACACGGTCACGTTCCCGACCGGATTCCAAGATGGTTACGGAGTGCCGCTGCCGCAGGCGCAGTCCATCACCTTCACCACGGGCAGCTGAGGCACGGCCATGAAAGCACGCAACCTACTCATCGCCGCGGCGCTCGTAATCTTCGGGCTCGCCCACGTCGTCTCCCCGCGCCTCGCGTTCGCGCAGAACAGCACGAGCGGCGCCATCCAGGGCGTCGTCACCGATGCCAAGACCAAGGAGGCGATCTTCGGCGTCACGGTCACCGTCACGTCGCCGGCGCTCAAGCAGGCGCAGAACGTCCTCACCGACGAGAACGGCTTCTACAAGGTCACCGACCTGCCGCCGGGCGTGTACCTGGTGACGTTCTTCTACGCCGACGTCCAGGTCGTGCAGAGCGACGTCCACGTCGGCGTCAACAAGGCGACGCCGGTCTACCAGACGATCGACCAGACCAAGGCCGGCGGCGAGACGATCCGGATCGAGTCGAAGGCACCGACGATCGACCCGACCTCGACCACGCAGGGCATCACGCTCGACACCAACTACATCAAGAACATTCCGGTTCCGGGCCGCACGTTCGACGCGCTGCTCGGCGCGGCGGCCGGCTCGCAGAACGACGGCTACGGCGTGTCGTTCTCGGGCTCGACGTCGCTCGAGAACCAGTACTACGTCGACGGCGTGAACACGACCGGCCTGACGTACGGCACGGTCGGCTCGCCGGTCATCAATGACTTCATCCAGGAGATCGAGGTCATCACCGGCGGCTACGGCGCCGAGTACGGCCGCGCGACGGGCGGCATCGTCCAGGTCGTGACCAAGACCGGCTCGAACGAGGTCAAGGGCTCGGTGTTCGGCTACTACCAGCCCGGATTCTTGACCGCGGCGACGAAGTACTCGCCGGTCAACGCGACGTCGATCGACGCCACGTCGAACATCAACTACGACGCGAGCTTCGGCTTCGACCTCGGTGGACCGATCATCAAGGACAAGCTCTGGTACTACGTCGGCTTCGCGCCGGCGTACACCCAGTACGACTACACGCGTATCACCAAGAGCCAGACCGACTGCCGCAAGGCGATCGATCCGACGATGGGCATCGCGCAAGGCACGCAGGGCGTCGTGATCCCGGGCCTCAGCGACTGCAATCCGCAGATGTATCGCGACGGCGTGCCCGACGTCGATCCGCGCACGGGCTTCTACATCACCGACCAGCTCGACTCGGAGATCCGCAGCGCGAACTCGCACACGTACAACCTGCTCACGAAGATCAACTACGCGGCGACGCCCGAGCACCAGGGCCAGATCACGTTCTCCGCGCTGCCGACGGGCGCGACCTCGCCCGGCCTGTTCGGCCCGGCGAACGTCGGCTACAACAACTCGGAGCTGGTCACCGACCTCGGTGGCAAGTGGACCTCGAAGTTCAACGACAACAAGACCGAGATCGAGGCGGTCGTCAGCTGGCACCGCGATCACGCCGACGTGACCGCGCTCGACCCCACGCTCGAGCAGCAGCCGCTCCAGCAGCTCGTCGACGGTAGCCTCGGCGTGTGGGGACCTGGTTTCAACGCCGAATCCGCGAAGACGAACGCGGGCTGCCTCGACGACCAGAACCCGGCTTCGACGAAGGACAAGTATCCGCTCATCACGAACTGCCCGATGGACACGCGCTCGTACTTCGTCGGCGGCCCGGGCGGCATCGTCGACGACACCGAGCAGCGCTTCGCCGCGCGGCTGTCGGTCACCGAGCGGTTCAAGCTCGCCGGCAGCCACGAGGTCAAGGCGGGCATCGACGTCGAGGAGAACACGACCGATCACGCGCGTCTGATCTCGGGCGGCGAGACCATCACGAACTACGTCGGCCCCGGTCAGATCTACGTCGACCGCTACGTCCAGCTCGCCGGTCAGCAGGGCGTCGTCGATAACCCCGACCCTGCCTTCTTCAACTCCCAGTGCGTCACCCCGGACCTCAGCGGCACCAAGACGCTCCAGTTCTACTGCGCGTATCTGTCCGGCGTGCCCGGCTCGCGCGGCACGCAGGTGCAGGGCGAGACCATCAACGAGGCCGCGTACCTGCGCGACTCGTGGCAGATCAGGCCGAACCTGACCTTGAACTACGGCATCCGCTACGAGGCGCAGGCGCTGAAGTACGCCAAGTTCCTGCAGGGCACGACCGATCCGTTGACCATGCAGAAGCTGGGTACCGACGCGATGGATCTCAACAACAACTGGGCGCCGCGCATCGGCCTGTTGTGGGATCCGACGAAGGAAGGTCGGTCCAAGATCTACGGCCACTGGGGCCGGTTCTACGAGTCGATCCCGCTCGATATCAACGACCGCTCGTTCGGCGGCGAGGTCCTGTACGAAAACGTCTACGCCTCGTCGCAGTGCGGTGCTTCCGATCCGCGGATCGGCGGCCCGAACGGCACCGGTTGCATGGGCCTCGGCAACTACGAGAATCACCTGATCGGCGCGAGCGGCGAGCTGATCGCGCCGAATATCCAGGCGGAGTACATGGACGAGTACATCGCCGGCACCGAGTACGAGATCCTCGATGACCTGAAGATCGGCGTGTCGTTCCAGCACCGCGACTTCGGCCGCATCATCGAAGACGTCTCGACCGACGGCGCGAACACGTACATCATCGCGAACCCGGGTGAGTGGTCGGAGTCCGACACCGAGGCGTTCCAGAAGAAGATCGACGCCACCAGCGACCCGACGCAGAAGATGATCCTGCAGAACCAGCTCAAGCAGTTCCAGGGCATCGCGATCTTCGACCACGGCTCGCGCGACTACAACGCGCTGCAGTTCACGCTGACCCGTCGCTTCTCCAAGAAGCTGTACGTCCAGGCCAGCTACACGTACTCGCGCACGGAAGGTAACTACCCGGGCTCGATCTCGTACGACAACGGCCAGATCGATCCGAACATCTCGTCGCAGTTCGACCTCATCGAGCTGCTCGCGAACCGCATCGGCCCGCTGCCGCAGGATCGCCCGCATTACATCAAGCTCGACGGTTACTACACGTTCGACTTCAAGAAGGCCGGCGCGCTCACCGTCGGCGTCCGCTTCCGCGCGCTGTCCGGCGTGCCCGAGAACGTGCTCGCCGCGCACTACCTGTACGGCCCCGACGAGTCGTTCCTGTTGCCGCGCGGCGAGCTCGGCCGCACCGACTTCGACCACGGCCTCGACGTTCACATGGGCTACGGCAAGGACCTCGACCGCGGCATGAACCTCGAGCTGTTCTTCGACCTGTTCAACATCTACGACCGCCAGGGTACGTTCAGCATCGACCAGACCTACGCGCCGCCGGTCAGCTTGAACTGCATCCCGGGCCCGGGCGTCAACTGCACGGGCAGCCCAGCCGGCAACCCGCAGAACGCGAATCCGGTGTCGGGCGGCACGTATGACGACCTGATCTGGGTCAAGTCGATCAACGCCCAGGGCGTCGAGACGAGCACCCCAATCGGCCGCAACCCGAACTTCGGCAACACGGTGAGCCGCTACGCGCCGGCGTACGGCCGTATCGGCGTTCGCCTGACGTTCTGATCGCGGCTGCGGCGCTTCACGCCTGGCTCGTCAGGGCCGCGTGGTAGACACGCCGTGTGGCGATCCCCCTGAATCCCGAGCAGCGGGCCGCCGTCGAGCACGGCGACGGGCCGTTGCTCGTGCTCGCAGGTGCGGGCACCGGCAAGACGCGGGTGCTCGTCCATCGGATCGCGCACCTCGTCGATACCGGCGCCGACCCGCGGATGATCCTCGCGGTCACATTCACGAACAAGGCCGCGGGCGAGATGCGGCACCGGTTGCGCGGTCTGCTCGGCGCGCGTGCCGACGCGATGTGGATCGGCACGTTTCACGCGACGTGCGCGCGGCTGTTGCGCCGTCACGGCGAGGCGGTCGGGCTGACCAAGAGCTTCACGATCTTCGACGACAGCGACCAGATCAAGCTGGTCGAGAAGCTGCTCAAGGAGACCGGGCTCGACGAGCAGGTGTCGGCGCGCACCGTGCTGTCGCGGTTCGATCGCGCGAAGAATCGCGGGCTCGATCCGCGCGCGGCGAAGACAGGCAGCTTCGACGACGTGATCGAACGCGTGTATCCGCTGTACGAGGCGCAGCTCGCGAAGGAGAACGCGGTCGACTTCAACGACCTGTTGTTGAAGACGCTGGCGCTGTTCGATCTACCCTCCGCATCGCCTGTCGGCGATGCTGCGCGGTCCGGCAGAGCCGGACCTTTCGAGCACGAGCCCGCCGGGCACGCGCTCGCCACGCGGTTCTCGCACGTGCTCGTCGACGAATTTCAGGACACGAACCGCGTGCAGTACGAGCTGGTGCGCCGGCTCGCCGAGGCGACGCGCAACCTCACGGTCGTCGGCGATGACGACCAGTCGATCTACGCCTGGCGCGGCGCCGAGCCGCGCAACCTGCTCGACTTCGACCGCGACTTCCCCGATGCGACGGTGGTCAAGCTCGAGCAGAACTACCGGTCGACGCAGGTCATCCTCGATGCCGCGAACGGCATCATCCGCAAGAATCGCGACCGCCACGAGAAGTCGCTGTGGACCGAGCAAGGCGGCGGCGATCCGATCGAGATCTACCAGGCCGGCGACGAGCGCGGCGAGGCGTACTTCGTGGCGCAGGCGATCCGGCGCCTGCTCGACGAGAGCTCGCGCTCGCCGAGCGACGTCGCGATCCTCTACCGGACGAACGCGCAATCGCGCGTGCTCGAGGAACACCTGCGCGCGGCGCGCGTGCCGGCGAAGGTGGTCGGCGCGGTCTCGTTCTTCGAGCGCAAGGAGGTCAAGGACGTCATCGCATACCTGCGCTTGCTCCTGCATGCCGGCGCGGACTCGGCGTTCGAGCGCGTCGTCAACGCGCCGGCGCGCGGGCTCGGCGAGACCACGGTCGAGCGGCTGCGCGCGGTGGCGCGCGCCGGCGAGGGCAATCTCTTGACCGCGGCGCGGCTCGCGGCGCGCGGCGAGGTCGCGGGGCTGGGCGCGGCGCCGCGCAAGAAGCTGCACGGCTTCGTCGAGCTGCTCGACGGGCTCGCCGACGTGATCGCGCAGGGAGCGTCGGTCGCCGAGACGATCATCCAGGTCGTCGATCGCAGCGGCATGCGCGCGAAGCTCGAGGCCGATGACAGCGCCGAGGCGCGCGACCGGCTCGACAACCTCGCCGAGCTCGTGACGATCGCGTCCGACTTCGACGACGAGAGCGACCAGCCGCAGTCGATCGACGCGTTCCTCGAGCGCATCGCGTTGGCCGCGCCGTCCGACGACAGCGCGGGCAAGGACTCGGTCGCGCTGATGACGATCCACATCGCGAAGGGCCTCGAGTGGCCGGTCGTGTTCATCACGGGGCTGGAAGACGGGCTGTTCCCGTCGTTACGAGAGCGGGAGGGGCAGAGCGAGGACGCGCAGCTCGAGGAGGAGCGCCGGCTCGCCTACGTCGCGATCACCCGTGCGCGCGAGCAGCTCGTGCTCACGCACGCGCGCACGCGCCGGGTGTGGGGCGAGATCCGCTTGCAAGGGCCGTCGCGATTCCTCGACGACCTGCCGCCGGGCTCGCTCGCGCAGCCGGTGCGGCCGAAGGCGATCGCGCGGGCGCCGGCGATCGTCGACGGAACGTGGTCCGCGCGGCGGCGCACGCCGCGCTCGAGCCGCGACGAGCTCGACCAGCGCGTCCCCGACGACGAGCCGGTGTTCCAGGTCGAGGACGACGTCCCCGGCGACGACCCGTTTCGCACCGGCGATCAGGTCAGCCACGCCACGCATGGCATCGGCCGCGTCGTCGCGACCTCCGGTCGCGGCAAGGACACCAAGGTGATCGTCGATTTCCCCGGCGCGGGCCGCAAGACAATCTTCGCCGCGTACCTGCGCGCGGCGGATGACGGCTTGAACTGATGACGGACAGCATGGCCACCTGCCACCTGCCACCGCGATCTTACGCTCACTCCGGCATCTTCTCGGGCATCACCGCGATCGGCACCTCGGCGCCGGAACGCCAGACCGTGACGGTCGTCGCCTTGCCGGGCGGGGTCGAGGCCACGAGCCACGGCAGCGTGCGGTGATCGACGTCGCGATCGCCCCACTTGAGGATCACGTCGCCGGGGCGCACGCCTGCGCGCGCGGCCGGCGAGCCGGCCTTGACCTCGGTGACGAGCGCGCCGGTCGTCTTCGGGAGACCGAGCGAGGTCGCGAGCTCGGTCGTCACCGGCTTCACGAACGCGCCGAGCCAGCTGCGCGCGACCTGGCCGTAGTCGCGCAGCGCGTCGACGATCTCGCGCACGCGCGCGATCGGGATCGCGAACGACAGCTCGCCCGGGCGATCGCCGGTCGCGACCGCGACGCCGACGACCTGGCCGGCCGTGTTCAGCATCGGACCGCCCGAGTTGCCGCGGTGGATCCGCGCGTCGGTCTGGATGAACGTGCGAAACCCCATCGCGCGGCCGGGCACGAGCGAGCCGACGGCCTCGCGGCCGGTCGACGACACGATGCCGGCCGAGGCCGTGACCTCGTCGCCGAACGCGTCACCGAGCACGACGACCCACTCGCCGACCTCGAGCTCGTCGGAGTCCCCGATCGGCAACGGCACGAGGCGCGGGACGTCGACCGAGAGCAGCGCGAGATCGAGCCGCACGTCGCGGCCGACCAGCTTCGCAGGCACCTCGCGGCCATCGGGCAACACGACATGGAGCTCGGGCGCGGCCGCCGCGACGTGATCGTTGGTCACGACATACACGCCCTTGGCCTCGATCAGAAACCCGGTGCCGAGCGCGACATCGGCCGCGGACTCGGGCGCGCCCGGAAACATCGCGGCCGGCCCCGACCGCACCGGCTGCGCCGCGCGGATCGCGACCACGCCGTGCCGCGCGTTTGCGACGAGATCGACGAACGAGCCCGGCGAGCTGCCGTACATGATCCGGCTCGGCGCCGCGGCGGGCGCGGCGATTCCGATCGTCGCAGCCGCGGCACGCGCATCCGGCGGCCCCTCGTGCTCGCGGCAAGCGAAGAGCAGGATTACCGCCAAGGCGCCAGCCAGACGCCAAGACGCCAGAAGAACAAGTGGTTGCTCTTCTGGCGTCTTGGCGTCTGACTGGCGCCCTGGCGGTAATTCTTCTCCCGTCATTTGCCGCTGTTCTGCGCGTCGACGAACGCGACCCGCAGGTCGTAGACGAGGCTCGCGAGCAGCTTGGACTCGGTCTCGTCGAGGTTGCCCTTGGTCTTGACCTCGAGCATCGCGAGCACGTCGATCAAGTGGCGCGCGGTCTCGAGATCGACCGGGTGGGGCTCGCCGTCGGGGGCCGGCATCTTGCCGAGCGCGATCATCGCCGACGAGGCCAGTGACAGGACGTGCGTCGAGAAATCCACGGGACCCAGCGCGACCTGGGGGAAGTCGGCCATGGGGAGACCATATCGCACAAGCGACCGGCCCACGGGCGTGCAGCGGGAATCCGTGACATCGTCAGGATGGTTCATGGATACGTTGAGGGACGCCGAGGCCATTTCGCTGCCCGCGGGGAACACGTCGGGGCCGCATCCGGCCTTGCCGGCGTTCGACGTCGCCGCGCTCACCGAGCAGGTCCAGCGCGACAGCGCGTTCCTCGACGACGTGTTCGCCGAGGTCGGGCGGGTGGTCGTCGGCCAGCGCGACATGATCGAGCGCGTCCTCATCGGCCTCTTGACCGGCGGCCACTGCCTGATCGAGGGCGTCCCGGGCCTCGCGAAGACGCTGACCGTGAAGTGCCTCGCGCAGACGCTCAACGCGACGTTCTCGCGCATCCAGTTCACGCCCGATCTGCTCCCCGCCGACATCACCGGCACCATCATCTACAACATGCACACCGGGCAGTTCACGCAGAAGCGCGGCCCGCTGTTCGCGAACCTCGTGCTCGCCGACGAGGTCAACCGCGCGCCGGCGAAGGTGCAGTCGGCGCTGCTCGAGGCGATGCAGGAGCGCCAGGTCACGATCGGCGACTCGACGCACGCGCTGCCCGATCCGTTCCTCGTGCTCGCGACACAGAATCCGATCGAGCAAGAGGGTACGTTCCCGCTGCCCGAGGCGCAGCTCGATCGCTTCATGCTGCTGATCCGGGTCAGCTACCCGAGCGCGACCGACGAGCGGCAGATGCTCGACCGGATCGGTGCGCTCGACGTGCCGGTTCCGAAGGAGGTCGCGACCGTCGACCAGGTGCGCGCCGCGCGCCGCGTGGTCGGCTCGATCTACATCGACGATCGCGTGCGCGACTACATCGTTCACATCGTGCAGGCCACGCGCAAGCCGCGCGACTACGGGCTGCCCGAGCTCGCGCCGCTCGTCGAGTACGGCGCGTCGCCGCGCGCGACGTTGTGCCTGGCCGCGGCCGCGCGCGCGCACGCGTTCATTCGCCATCGCGCCTACGCCACGCCCGACGACATCAAGGCGATCGCGCTCGACGTCATGCGCCACCGCGTCGTCGTCACGTACGAGGCCGAGGCCGAGGAGGTGACGTCGGAGGACGTCGTGCGCCGGGTGTTCGAGCACCTGCCGGTGCCCTAGTGCTAGTGCGGCCGCCGGCCCTGACCTCGGGCGAGCTCGTCAGGCGCGCGAAGAAGATCGAGCTCGCGTCGCGGCGGCTCGTCGACGAGCAGCTCGCGGGCCAGTACCACTCGGTGTTCAAGGGGCGCGGGCTCGTGTTCTCCGACGTGCGCCCGTACTACGCGGGCGACGACGTGCGCGCGATCGACTGGAACATCACGGCGCGGATGAACGCGCCGCACGTCAAGCAGTTCGTCGAGGAGCGCGATCGCACGGTCAACCTCGTCATCGACATGAGCGCGTCGGGCTACTTCGGCTCGCGCGGCGCGAGCAAGCGCGAGCTGGCGGCGGAGCTCGCCGCGGTCGTCGCGTTCTCCGCGATCAAGAACAACGATCGGGTCGGGCTGTACGTCGTGACCGATCGGGTCGAGCGCTATGTCCCGCCCAAGAAGGGCCGCCGCCACGTCATGCGCGTGATCGGCGAGATCCTCGCGTTCCAGCCGCAGTCGCGGCGGACCGACCTCGCCGCCGGGTTGGATTTTCTCGCCAAGGTCGCGCGCCGGCGCAGCGTCGTGTTCCTGGTGTCGGATTTCGCGAGCGCGGGCTGGGAGAGCGCGCTGCGGATCGCGGCGCGGCGGCACGAGCTCGTGCCGGTCGTCGTCGGCGATCCGATGGAAGCCGCGCTGCCCGACGTCGGCCTGTTGACGATGGAGGATCTCGAGACCGGCGAGGTCGTCGAGGTCGACACCAGCTCGGCGGCGCGGCGCGAGTTCGCGCGGCGCGCGCGCGACGCGGCGGCGGCACGCGAGTCGGCGCTGCGGCGGCTGAACCTCGACACCGTCGAGGTGCGCACCGACGAGCCGTACGTCGAGGCGCTCGTCGCGTTCTTCAAGGCGCGCGCGAAGAGGATGGCGCATGGGTAGGGCGGTGGCCGGGCTGATCGTGCTCGTGGCGGCGGCTTCGGCTGCCCGCGCGCAGCCCGTGCAAGTTCCGCTCGACGCGTCGGCGCCCGAGGTGCGCGCGGCGGCGAGCCCGACGCAGGTCGTGCTCGGCGGCCGGTTCACGTTGTTCGTGACCGCGACATTCGGGCCCGGCGTCGAGGTCAACCTGCCCGAGCCGCTGCCGCTCGGGACCGCGTTCGAGGTCACGCGGCGCGCGAGCGAGGATCGCGCGGCGAGCGACGGCCGGCGCGAGCGCGAGTGGCAGCTCGACGTCACGGTGTGGGAGATCGGCGACCTCGACGTGCCGCCCGTGCCGGTCACGTTCACGGCGGGCGGGCACGCCGGCCAGGTCGCGACCAATCCGGTGCCGCTGCACGTCACCGGCGCGCTCGGCGACGTCGTCGACGATCCGAAGCTCCTGCGCGGCGATGCGCCGACGCTTCCGCTCGAGAGCCGCGACTGGATCTGGTTGTGGATCGCGGCAGGCGCCGGCGCGGTGGTGGTCGTCGCGCTCGCGGTCGCGATCGCGCGGGCGCGCAGGCGCCGGCGGGTCGCGCGGCTGGTCGCGGGCGCGGCGCACGAGGTCGGGGCCGCGCTCGATCCGGCGAGCGAACGCGCGCTCGAGCGGCTGCTCGCGATCGAGCGATCGGGCGTGCTCGACCGCGACGGCGAGCGCAAGCGCGGCTACACCGACATGGTCGGCGCGCTGCGCGACTACATCGCGGCGCGCTATCACGTCGTCATCGCGGAACGCACGACCGCCGAGCTCGTGCGCGTGCTCGCGCTCGTCGCGCCGGCGGCCGAGCGCGCGCGCATCGAGCCCTGGCTCGAGCGCTGCGACCTCGTCAAGTACGGCGGGTTTCGCACGAGCGCAGCCGAAGCCGCCGGCGTGCTCGCCGATGCGCGCGCGATCGTCGTCGCGACCACGCGCGCGGCCGGCGAGAAAGCGGCGGCATGAGGGTCGTGTGGCCGTGGCTGCTCGTGACCGCGCTCGGGCTCGCGTTCGGGCTCGGGCTCGCGAAGTACGTCGCGGACGGCAAGGGCGCCGAGCCGCTCGTGTGGCACTCGCCGCACGCGCTGGTCTTGCTGGGCGGCGCGCTGCTGGTCGCCGCGATCGCGTTTCACCTGCGCCGGCGGCGCGCGGCCGCGCTCGGATTCTCGCAGGTCGCGCTCGTCGGCGCGCGCGGTGCCGCGACGTGGCTGTCGGATCTTCCCGCGGTGTTGCGCGTGCTCGCGCTCGCGGCGCTCGCGTTCGCGCTCGCGCGGCCCGAGACGTATCGCACCGTCAAGCACGACATCGACACGGTCGACATCATGATCGTCGTCGACATGTCGAAGTCGATGGAGGAGACCGACCTGCCGCGCGATCGCCTCGACGCCGCGCAGCGCGTGATCCGCACGTTCTTGCAGCACTCGACGCACGATCGCGTCGGCCTCGTGATCTTCGGCCAGCAGGCGATGCTGCAGTGCCCGCTCACCGAGGACACGCGCGTGCTCGAGCAGATCGTGGCCGACCTGCAGATCGGCGACGTCCCCGAGCTCGGCACCGCGATCGGCGACGGCCTCGCGCTCGCGCTCGCGCAGCTGCGGCGCTCCGACGCGAAGAGCAAGGTCGTGATCCTGCTGTCGGACGGCGATAACAACTGGGTCACGCGGTTCTCGCCCGACGACGCGGCGCGCGCCGCGCGCGACATGGGCGTCAAGGTGTACACGCTGCTCGTCGGCCGCGAGGAGGCCGACCTGTTCGGCGGGATGTCGGTCAACCCGGCCACGCTTCGCAACATCGCGCAGGTGACGGGCGGCGAGTTCTTCCGCGCCGACGACTACGAGTCGTTCGCGAAGGGCTTCGCGACCGTGCGCAGCCGGCTCGACACGACCAAGCGCACCGTCACCGAGCGCGTGCCGGATCATCAGCTGTTCGTCGGCTTCGCCGCGCTCGCCGCCGCGCTGGTCGCGCTCGAGCTCTTGCTCGCGCACACGCGGCTGCGGAGGCTGCCGTGAGGAAAACCGAGCGAAGCGAGGGGCGTAGGGGCAGGGCGGGCTTGTACGCGAGGCCGAGCGAAGCGAGGACCTCGCCGTGAGCTTCGCCAATCCAGTCGTGTTCTGGCTCGCGTGTGCGTCGCCCGTGCTCGTGATGGTGCTCTACCTGTACGACGAGCGGCAGCGCGCGCAGCTGACGATGCGGCTCGGCGAGCTGTCGGTCGTGAGTCGCGTGATGGCCACCGCGTCGCCGGGTCGGCGCGCGGTCAAGGCCGTGCTGGCGGCGCTCGGCCTCGCGCTCGTGCTGCTCGCGCTCGCGCGGCCGCAGATCGCGGGCAAGCGCAACGTCGAGCTGCGCGGGCTCGATCTCGTCGCCGCGGTCGACGTGTCGAAGTCGATGGTCGTCGACGACGTCGAAGCGACCTCCGCGATGACCGAGCATCGCGTGCCGGCGAGCCGGCTCGGCCGCGCGCGCGAGCTCGCGGCCGCCGTGATCGATCAGCTCGACGGCGACCGCGTCGCGCCGGTCGTGTTCGCGGGCGCGGCGTCGCACTTTCCGCTGACCGAGGATCGCGAGGTCGCGGCCGGCTTCCTGTTCGATCTGGGCCCGGCGGATCTGCCGCCCGGCTCGAACCTGGCCGAGGTGTTCCGCGTCGGCCGCTGCCTGCTGCGGCCGGATCTGTACGACGACCTGGGATGCGCGCGCGTCGGCCGTCGCGGTCACGGCGGCGATCCGCTGCCGGGCGAGCAGGCGAGCGCGAAGGAAGCGCGTGAACGAGACGACGACGTGCAGACGCGCGAGGAACGCGGCAAGGCGATCGTGGTCTTCACCGACGGCGGCGACAGCGATGCCGACACGCTGAAGGAAGTCGCGGCCGCGCACGAGCTCGGCATCGCGGTGTTCGTCGTCGGGATGGGAACCGAAGCGGGCGGCATCGTGCACGAGACCGATCGCGCGGGCAATGCGACCGCGGTGCCGAAGCGAGCGCGCGACGGCTCGACCGTCGTGTCCAGGCGCGACGATGCAGGGATGAAGGCGATCGCGGCGGCGGCGGGCGACGAGCGCCGGTACTTCGTCGCCGCCGATCGCGGCGAGGTCGACGCCGATGCGGCCGCGGTGGTCGCGGCGCTGCGCGCGGTCGAACGCGGCAACGCGACGAAGCAGATCGAAGAGCAACGCGACGTGTTCCAGCCGATCTTGTTCGCGGGCTTGATGCTGCTCGTGATCGAAGCGGCGATCGCGACGCGCAGACGGCGCGAGTATCCGGAGGAAGCATGAAGCGGGTGCTGTGGGTTGCGATGGTGCTCGCGCTCGGCGGGTGGGATCCGTTTCGCGCGCCGAATGCCGACGTCGACGCGGGCAATCGCGCGGTCGAGGATGGTCGCTGGGACGACGCGATCGCGGCGTACGAGCGTGCGGCGAAGGATCCGCACGTCGATCCCGACGGGCTCGCGTACGATCGCGGGACGGCGGAGCTCGGGAAGGCGAAGGCGACCGGCGGCGACGCGACGATGATGGAGCGAGGGCTGCGTGATCTGAAGCAGGCGGGCGGTTCGGCGGATCCGTGGGTGCGCGGCGCGGCGAGCTACAACCGCGGGAACGCGCTGCTCGGTGCGAACAAGGTGGATGACGCGATCGAGGCGTACAAGCAGGCGTTGCGAGATCAGCCGGGGATGATGGATGCGAGGGTGAATCTGGAGCTGGCGCTGCGGAGGAGGCAGAAGGAGAAGCAGAAGCAGCAGCAGCAACAGCAGCAGGGGCAGCAGCAGGGGCAGCAGCAGGGGCAGCAGCAGGGACAGGGGCAGCAGCAGCAACAGCAGCAGGGGCAACAGCAGCAACAGCAGCCACAGCAGCAGGGGCAGGGGCAGCAGCAGCAGCAACAGCAGCAAGGGCAGCAGCCGCCACAGCAGCAGGGATCCGGATCGGCAACCGGATCCGGATCGGCAACCGGATCCGGATCAGCCGCCGGATCAGCCGCCGGCTCGGGCTCGGGAAAGGCCAAGGGCAAGCCGAGCAAGCGACAGGAAGGGCCCACCGATCAGAAGCTCGACGATCTCGAAGACTTGTCGCGGAAGCTGAGGCGCGAGGGGGCGCGGCGGCACGCGACGGGACGTGCGCCGGATCCCGACCGCGACTGGTAGAATTCGCGCATGGCGCCGCGGGTCCTCGTCGTCGACAAACAGGCCGCGACGCGCGACGCGATCGCGGAGCTGCTCGGCGAGCACGCAGGCGACGTCGGATGGGCGCCGCGCGACGGCGCGCTCGACCGCCTGCGCGCGACGCCCGCCGACGTCGTGCTGCTCGAAGCCGAGCCCGCGCCGTTGCCGGCGTTCGTGCGCGAGCTCGCCGCGACCGGCGCGCGCGTCGTGCTCGTCGCGTCGGGACCGGATGGCGCCGCGCTCGCGAGCCGGTGCGGCGCCGCCGACGTGATCGCGCGCCCGCTGTCGGCCGCCGAGCTCGCGTTTCGCGTCGCGCGCGCCGTGCCCGACTCCGCGCGCGCCGACAAGCGCCGGCCGCGCAAGAGCGACGTGCTCGTCGGCTCGGGAGCGTGGATCAAGGAGCTGTACGACCGGATCGCGATGGTCGGCGCGACCGACGTCACCGTCGCGATCTTCGGCGAGAGCGGCACCGGCAAGGAGCTGGTCGCGCGCACGATCCACAACTCGTCGCCGCGCCACGACGCGCCATTCGTCGTCGTCAACTGCGCGGCGATTCCGGAGGCGCTGCTCGAGGACGAGCTGTTCGGGCACGTGCGCGGCGCGTTCACCGACGCCACGCGCGATCGCGAAGGCCTGCTCGTGGCCGCGCACACCGGCACGCTGTTCCTCGACGAGATCGGCGAGCTGCCGCTGCCGCTCCAGGCCAAGCTGTTGCGCGTCTTGCAATCACAGGAGTTCCGCCGGATCGGCGACGACCAGGACCGGCGCGTCGACGTGCGCATCATCACGGCGACCAACCGCGATCTCGATCAGCTCGTCGCGCGCGGCGGCTTTCGCCAGGACCTGTACTACCGGATCAACGTGTTTCCATTGCACCTTCCGCCGCTGCGCGAGCGTCCGGAGGACATCGCGCTGCTCGTCCATCACTTCCTGCAGAAGTACAAGGCGCGGCTCGGCAAGGTGATCGACGGCGTGTCCGCGGCCGCGCTCGCGCGCCTGTCCGCCTACGACTTCCCGGGCAACGTGCGCGAGCTCGAGAACAAGGTCCACCAGGCCCTCGTCGTCGCGGCCGGTCCGCTCGTCGAGGAACGCGATGTCGCGCTGCCCGCGCTGGCCGCCGCGGCGTCTTCTCGCGTCGACGTGACGCGGCCGTTTCGTGATCTCAAGCACGAGGCGGTCGAAGCGTTCGAACGCGCCTACTTGACCGAGCTCCTGCGCGTGCATCGCGGCAACCTGGCTCAGGCCGCGCGCGCGGCCGCAATGGATCGCAAGAACCTGTGGTCCTTGGTGGAGCGGCACGGGCTCGATCGCGGTCGCTTCAAGAAGCCGTGACGACGCGACGAGCTATACTCGGGAATGACTCCGCGCCTGCTCGACCCCGCCACCGTGCTGTCGACGTTCGTGCACCCGATGCGGCGCTTGAGCGAAGTGCCGCGCGACGAGATCGAGGTGTGGCCCTACGTCGACGAGCTCCCGGACGATCCGACCGACGGCAACGACGTCGAGTGCGTGTACCGCAGCGCCGATGGCCGCTGGGATCACGTGCTGATCCCGACCGCGGTCGATCCGATGTACCTCGTCGTCGTCGTCGATGTCGAGCGCAACGAGGTGCTCGGCCATCACGTGTTGACGCTGAACGACCAGTACGGCCTACCGCAGCTTGCTGGCGAGCGCGTTCAGTAGATCGTGATCGGCCGCGATCCGGCGCACCGCGGCCGCCGACACCACACCGGTGTCGAGCAGCTTCGCGAGCGAGCGCTCGAGCGGGATCATGCCGGCCTCGCGCCCGGACTGGATCGCGGTGGGCAGCGTGTGCAGGTCGCCCTTGCGGATGATGTTCGCGACGGCGGTCGTCACCGGCACGAGCTCGACCGCGGCCGCCCGCCCGCCGCTGGTGCGCGGGAGCAGGAACTGCGTGACGACCGTGCGCAGGCACGCCGCGAGCTGCTGGCGGATCTGGCGCTGCTGGTTCTCGGGAAACGCGTCGATCACGCGGTCGACCGCGCCGGCCGCGCTCGACGCGTGCAGCGTCGCGAGCACGAGGTGACCGGTCTCGGCGGCGGTCAACGCGGCGGCGAGCGTCTCGCGATCGCGCAGCTCGCCGATCAGGATCACGTCGGGCGCCTCGCGCAGCGCCGCCCGTAGCCCGTCGAGAAACGTCGGCACGTGCGCGCCGAGCTCGCGCTGGTGCACGAGCGAGCGCCGGGGCTGGAAGCGATACTCGATCGGATCCTCGATCGTGATGATGTGCGCGGCGCGCTTCTGGTCGAGCATGTCGACGAGCGCGGCGAGCGTGGTCGACTTGCCCGAGCCGGTCGGCCCGCACACGAGCACGAGGCCGTCGCGCTGGTCGACGATCGAGCCGAGCTCCGCGGGCAAGCCGAGCTCGCCGAGCCCGGGCACGCGCTCGCGCACGATGCGCGCGGCGATCGCGAAGCCGCCGATGTGATCGAACGCGTTGACGCGCACGCGCGCGCTGCCGAGATCGAGGCTGAGATCGAGCGCGCCGTTCGGCAATCCGGCGCAGCACGCCGCGAGCTCGGCGTCGTCGACGTGTGCCTCGAGCGTCTCGAGCTTGCCGGCGACGCGCGCGCGAGGCGGCTGCCCGGTCGACACGAACACGTCCGACGCGCCGCGCTCGACGCCGATCGCGACGGCCGGCGCGAGCACGCGCGCGATGCGGCGCCGGCGATCGTCGTCGGGCACCGCGATCACGGGCGTCGACGTGCGCGCGACCTCGCGCTCGACTTCCACCTCGGGCGCCGGCGCGGTGGCGGCGGGTGCGGGGGCCGGCGTCGCCGCCGGCGCCGGCGCGGGTGCCCTCGCGGGCGCGCCCTTCTTCGCGGTCACCTTGAGCCCGCTCGCGCTGCGCTCGATCGTCGTCACGTACACCGTGCGCTCGATCGTGATCGGCACCATCAGCGGGCCGGCGGCGAGCTCGGCATCCTTGCCGGCGACGTATGGCTGGACGAGCTCGTCGAGCATCGTCGCCTCGATCGGCGGCATCGCCATCGCCTCGAGCTGGCCGCGGCGGCGCAGGTTCGGCACCTTGCCGGTCTCGAGCACGATCGCATCGGCGTCGCGCAACGTCATCACGCGGAGGAGCGACTCGATCGCCGACATGGATCCGATCGTAGCAAGCTGCGAGCCCGCGGTCCGACGCGCAACGCCGCGATCGCGCACGCATGCCCACGCCGGCGCGTGCCATTCTGGCGCTAGTCGTGACGAAGTGCGCCGACGAGGCGCTGGATCTGGGCCGGCGACGGATAATGCACGCGCGGGTCGTGCTGCCACCACGGCGTGCCCGGGGCGTGGACCACGTGCTGCTGCGGCGCCGCGATCGCGGGTTCGTCGCAGCCGGTCTGGGGCGCGAAGCCCATGCGCTGGTCCGCGATGTCGAACGTCGTGACGTAGGCGTGCAGCACCGAGTCGCCGAACAAGCTGATCGAGAACGAGCCGCCGGTGAGCTCCGAGCTGTCCGCGAACGTGAAGCACCATTCGCCGCCGCCCATGTCCATCAGGTACGACCGCGTCGCCGGCAGATCGACCGGCGGCGAGGTTCCGCTCGTGATGCCGGGGAACGCGACCTCGATCGGCGGCAGCATCGCGTCGAGCTGCGCGCCGGTCATGCTCGTCGTCACGCATCCGTTGTCGGCGAGCGACTGGCTGCCGAACGCGGTGGTGAACCCGGGCGTGGCCTCGATCGCGCTGGTCAGCGCGCCGAGCGGCGCGCTCGGAATGAACGCGATGCTCGTGCCGGTGTCGACGATCGTCGGGCCGAACGCGGTCGTGCTCTGGTGCAGGCTGACGCCGGCGACGCCGAGGTCGGCGACCTCGACGCCGTAGAACGGCAGCCCGCCGGTGAGCGGCGTGACCGCCTGCGGCCCGGCTTGCTTCGACGCGTCGTAGCCGCCGAGCCACATCGTGCCGCCATCGGGGCACAGCTGGAACGCGATCTCGGCGGTCGTGCCGGCGGCGAAGGCGGCGGTGAGGTACGAGGTCGTGCCGGTGAGCAGCGCGCCGTCGGGACCGAGCCCGAGGATGCCTTGATACTCGGCGGTGCCGTCGCCCGTGAAGTCGCGGAAGAAGTTGTTCGAGCTCGTGATCGCGCCGAGCTTCACGGCGACCGCCGGGCCGTCGCCGAGCGCGGGCGAGTCTTGATAGATCTCGCCGGTCCAGCCGCTGCCATCGGCGTACTGCGCCGACGCGGTCTGGTGCTGGTCGACCGCGCCGTTGCCGGGCGCGTAGAGCGGCGTCACGCCGCAGTTCGTGCACGTCGTCGACGCGACGCCGAGCGTCGTCGAGCCGGTGTCGAGGATGACATCGAAGTGCTGCGCGCCGAACGCGAGCGGGCCGGTGTACGCCAGCCCGCCGATGCTCGTCAGCGCGATCGCGACCGGCGTGCCCGCCGGCAGCTGCGGCTCGGCCGCGTACGGCGCATCGGCGGCGGCGTCCGGCCGCGGCGGCGGCGCGTCGGGCGAGCGCGCATCCGGCTGCTCGTGGGTGCTGTTGTTGTTGCAAGCAGCGCCGAACGAGACGACGCCGACGACAAACCCTGCGACGCGAATCCCCATGCCGCGGACGGTGGCACGCAGCCGCGCCGGGCCAGAAGCGCAGCCGTCTTAGATCCGGTGACACGCTGATGCGTCGAGGCCGCCACCGCCTGTCATCGATCGGTAACCGACGGCAAACGGCTCGCCGCGGCTCGCCTACGCCAGCTCGCCGTGGGTGATCGCGCCGTGCGTGTAGCTCGGCGCGAGCCCGGGCGCGAGCACGTGCGGCACGAGCTCGGACGACGGGAAGTGCTGCGGCAGCTCCGGCCGATCGGGGACGGAATCTGCCAGCGTTTTCTCGAGCACCATCGACGTGTACTGGTCGAGCGTGCCGTCGCGGGTGTTCGCGTTGAGGATGACCTCGACGCCGGCATCGCGCGCGTGACGCGCGACGCCGCGGATGTGGCTCGTGCCCGGCGCGTACGCGTCGACGCAGATGCCGTTCTCGCTGATCGTCCACGCGCCGCGCTCGGTGACGACGACGAGCGAGTGATTGCCCCAGGTGTGGCCGGGCGTGCGCACGATCGCGAAGCCGCCGCCGATCGCGTAATCGCCGTCGAGCGCGACGATGCGATCGGCAGGCACGCCCTCGAGGCACTGCGGGATGTACCACTCGACCTGCAGCGGATGCAGGCCACCCGCGAACACGTCGAGCTCGGCGCGCTGCACGAGCAGCTTCGCGTTCGGGAGCAGCGCGCCCGGCGCGAGCAGGCCGCGCACGTCCTGGACGTGCAGGTGATCGAACGTGACGTAGTCGATCGTCTCGGGCGCGACGCGCCACGCCGCGAGCGCGGTCGCGATCGTCTGGTGCATCGTCGACAGCATCTTGCGCGCGACGCTGCCGTACTTCGCTTCGAGTCGCGCGAAGTAGGGCGCGGCCGCCGAGCGCTCGGGATCGGTCGGGTTGACGAGGATCGTGACGACGCGCCCGCGCGACTCGACCTGCACGAGCTGCATGCGGTTGCGCATGAACACGTACGGCGCGGGCGAGCGCGCGACGCCGGCGAGCCCGTAGCGGGTCGGATACGGAAACGTCGCGAGATCGGCGGTGCGCACGCAGCGCGCCGCGCCGCCGGCGAGGATCTTGTCGCGCAGCGCGCGCCCGGCCCGCCGCACGGCCGCGAGCCGCTCGCCCGCGCCGCGCACGGCCCATGCCGCGTCGAGCTCGGGGAGCCGCACGAGGTCGTCGGTCACCGCGCCACGGTAACACGGCGCACGAAGTGGGCGGTCTGGACGAAGCAGTCCTCGCGTCCGGGCGCGTAGCGCTGCGTGACGAAGACCGCGCCCGTGGACCGATCCCACCAGGCGTTCGCGTCCATCAAAGACCAAGCGCCACACCCGTCGGGGAGGCGGGTCGTCGGTGCGAGTCGGTCGCGCATCACCACGCGGTTCGTCGCGGGATCGACGATGCGGATCGCTTCGCCGTCGAGCTCGGCGTGGAGCGAATCGAGCGCGCGGTAACCGCCCTCGTGCAACCGCTTCTGGATCGCCGCCGTGCGGCGCGCGATCTCGGGCGCGAGCTGGGCGGCATGATCGAGATCGAAGTCGTCGGGAGCCAGCACGGCGAGATCGGCCCGCTGCGCGGTCGCGACGTCGATCAGCTCGATCGAGACGCCCGGCGCGCCGCGGCCGGGGTCCGGCGGGACGATCTTGTTCGCGATCGTCTTGCCATCGGCGGAAATTGCGGGGAAACCGTCGTCGCGATCGCACCTCGGCGCCGTCTCGGGCGGTGCCACGCAGGCGGGATCGAGCACCGGTGCGCGCGTCGTCAGCGGCGGCGGCGATGCCGGCACGCCGGTCGGAGAGCTGCACGCGCACACGGCGCAGGCCAGCTCGCGCAGCCGCCGCACGACCGTCACTTCACGACCGTAACACGGCGCACGAACCCCACGCCGGCGTCGGAGCAAGGCGGTGCATCGCGCACCGGCGGGCCAGCCGCAAGTCCGCGCCGCACCTGGGCTCGTAGCTGCCCAGACGCAGTGGAACGCGTGGTAACGTGCCCTGGCGAATGGCCGTCGACGACCTGCGTTCAGGCACCTGGGTCACCTACGTCGGTGGACGAGCCTCGAGTGCGCGGCTCAGACGTGTTCGCATCGAGGTGACGAGCGGTCCCGATGCCGGCCTCGTGCGCGACATCGAGGCGCAGGTCATCCGCATCGGCGCGCGGCGCGGCAACGACGTCCAGCTGTCCGACTCGAAGGTGTCGGGCCTGCACTGCGAGATTCGCCTGGACGACCGCGGCTACCGCCTGCGCGATCTCGATTCGACGAACGGCACGTACGTGTCGAGCCTGCGCGTCAACGACGTCTACATCACGCCCGGCGCGCAGATCGCGCTCGGCGGGACGCGCATGAAGTTCGAGCCGCTCGGCGACTCGGTCGAGATCGAGCTCGCCGATACCGACAAGTTCGGGTCGATGATCGGCCGCTCGGTCAAGATGCGCGAACTGTTCGCGCGGCTCGAGAAGCTCGCGCGCAGCGACGCGACCGTGCTCGTCACCGGCGAGACCGGTGCGGGCAAGGAGCTCGTCGCCGAGGCGCTGCACGACGGCTCGCCGCGCGCGCAAGGCCCGTTCGTCGTGCTCGACTGCGGCTCGATCCCGCCGAACCTGATCGAGAGCGAGCTGTTCGGTCACGAGCGCGGTGCGTTCACCGGCGCGACCGCGTCGTACGCCGGCGCGTTCGAGCGCGCGCACGGCGGCACGGTGTTCCTCGACGAGATCGGCGAGTTGCCGCTCGCGATGCAGCCCAAGCTCCTGCGCGTGCTCGAGCGCAAGGAGGTGCGGCGGGTCGGCGGCGCGAAGACGATCGAGGTCGACGTGCGCATCGTCGCGGCGACGAATCGCGACCTCGGCGTCGAGGTCAACCGCGGCCGGTTCCGCGAAGACCTCTACTACCGGCTCGCGGTCGCACGCGTGCACGTGCCGCCGCTGCGCGAGCGCCGCGACGACCTGCCGCTGCTCATCGAGCACATCCTCGCGACCACGCCCGGCGGCGAGACCGCGCACATCGCGCAAGAGACGATCGACCTGATGATGAAGCACGACTGGCCGGGCAACGTGCGCGAGCTGCGCAACGTGATCGAGCGCGCGGTCCTGCTCGCCGAGTCGCCCGAGAACGAAGACGCGCTGCGTCGTGCCCCGGCCGCCGCGACGCGCGCCGAGCCGTCGATCACGGTCACGCCGTCGCAGACCGCGACGTCGTCGGACGCGTCGATGACCGTGCCGGTCGACGTCGGCATCCCGTTCAAGCTGGCCAAGCAGAACGTCATCAGCGAGTTCGAGAAGCGCTACATCTCGCGGCTGCTCGCGCAGCACGACGGCAACATCTCCGCCGCCGCGCGCGCGGCCGGGATCGACCGCATGTCGATCCACAAGATGCTGCACCGGCTGGGGCTCGCGAATCCCGGCCGCGACTAGCAAGCGAGCAAGCGAGCGAGCGCCCGAGCGACGGAGCGCGAATTCGCACGGGCGGCAGCGCTCGCACGACCCGCGCGCACACTCCCGAGCGCCCACGTCACACGCACCGTGACCGGCGTCGCGGCACGGAAGCCGCATTGACCACGGTGGTGATCCAGGCTGCAGAGCTTTACTCGCTTCGGACTTCTGCGCGGTCTCCGCTCGAGACCGACGCGGTTCACGTCGATTGGACGCTCGCGCTCGCCGGCGGCGAGGGCGTCCGGCTTGCCGAGTACGTACAGCGCCGGTTCGGACGCCGGATCCCCAAGCAGTACTGCGCGCTGCTCGGAGAGCGCTCGATGCTCGAGCACACGCTCGATCGCTTGAATCATCTGACGCCGCCGTCGCGGACCTTGACGGTGATCGGCACGACGCACGCCGAGCTCGCGATGCCGCAGCTCGCGGGTCGGTGCGAACACGTGTTTCGCCAGCCATCGTCGCGCGACACCGGGCTCGCGCTGTACGTCGCGCTCGCGATGATCAAGCGATGGACGCCGAACGCGATCGTGACGGTGACGCCCACCGACCACTACGTCGCACCGGCCGCGATGTACATCGAGCAGATGCGCGCGGCGCGCGGAGTGGCGGCGCGCATGCGCGACCGCGTGGTCGTGCTCGGTGCGCAGCCGACCGAGCCGGATCCCGAGCTCGGCTATCTCACGCTCGGCGACCTGCTGGTGGAGCTGCCCGAGGTGTGCGAGCTGGTGAATTTCGTCGAAAAGCCGTCGGTGAAGCTCGCGAGCGAGCTGATCGGCGACGGCGCGCTGTGGAACACGATGGTCATCTGCAGCACCGTCGACGCGCTGTGGGAGCTCGGCCGCGACGCCGAGCCGCGCATGATCGACATCCTCGACGCGTTCGTGCCGCTGGTCGGCACGCCGGACGAGGAAGATGCGATCGAGTACATCTACCGCGCGTTTCTGCCGGTCAGCTTCTCGCGCGATATCGTCGAGCGCGCACCCGAGCGGCTGTGCGCGATGGAGCTCTCGGGCGTCGAGTGGAGCGACTGGGGTCGGCCCGAGCGCATCGAGACCGTGCTCGCGCTTCGTCGCTCGCGCGCGCTCGTTCCCGGACGCGCACTCGCACCCTAGCTCTGCATGCGCCGCGACGTCTGGCCCGGCAAGCCGTACCCGTTCGGCGCGACGTTCGACGGTTCGGGCACGAACTTCGCCGTGTACTCGAGCCTCGCCGAACGCGTCGAGCTGTGTCTGTTCGGTGGTAACTCCGCATCGCATCGCGATGCTGCGCGCCCCGGCGAAGCCGGGGCTTTCGAGCACGCGGGTCGCGAGGAGCGCGTCCGGCTCGTCGCTGGCATCGGCCACATCTGGCACGCGTACTTGCCCGGGATCGGGCCGGGCACCCGCTACGGCTTTCGCGTGCACGGGCCGTGGGATCCGGCGCGCGGCCTGCGCTGCAATCCGGCCAAGCTGCTTTCGGATCCGTACGCGCGTGCGCTGACTCGCGGCGTGAAGTGGACGCCCGCGCTGTTCGCGTATGGAGGTGCCGACGCGTTCGGCCCGCCGTCGCGCGAGGACTCGGCACCCGCGACGTTTCGCTCGGTGGTCGCGCAGCCGTTCTTCGACTGGGGCAACGACCGCCGGCTCGAGATCCCGTGGAACGAGACCGTGATCTACGAGTGCCACGTCAAGGGCACGACGATGCGCCACCCCGACGTGCCGCTCGCGCAGCGCGGTACGTACGCGGGGCTCGCGCACCGCGCCGTGATCGAGCACCTGCAGCGGCTCGGCGTGACCGCGGTCGAGCTCCTGCCGGTGCACGCGTTCGTGCACGACGGGTTCCTGCTCGAGCGCGGGTTGCGCAACTACTGGGGCTACAACTCGATCGGCTACTTCGCGCCGCATCCCGAGTACGCGAGCGCACGTGTCGAGGCCGACGCGGTCGCCGAGTTCAAGCAGATGGTGCGCGCGCTGCACCGCGCGAACATCGAGGTCATCCTCGACGTCGTCTACAACCACACGGCCGAGGGCAACCACCAGGGCCCGACGTTCTCGCTGCGCGGGTTCGACAACCCGGCGTACTTCCGGCTCGTCGCCGATCAGCCGGGCTACTACATGGACTACACGGGCACCGGGAACACGCTGAACATGCGGCACCCGGCGGTGCTGCAGCTCGTCATGGACTCGCTGCGCTACTGGGTCGAGGAGATGCACGTCGACGGGTTTCGCTTCGACCTCGCGGCGGCGCTCGCACGCGGGCTGCACGAGGTCGATCGGCTCGCCGCGTTCTTCGATCTGATCCAGCAGGACCCGATCGTGTCGCGCGTGAAGCTGATCGCCGAGCCGTGGGACGTCGGCGAGGGCGGGTACCAGGTCGGCAATTTTCCGCCGCTGTGGTCGGAGTGGAACGGTAAGTACCGCGACTGGATCCGCGACTACTGGCGCGGGCAGCCCGGCTCGCTGCCCGAGCTCGGCCAGCGCCTGACCGGCTCGAGCGACCTGTATCGCCAGAGCGGGCGGGTTCCGCACGCGAGCATCAACTTCGCGACCGCGCACGACGGCTTCACGCTGCGCGACCTCGTCTCGTACGACCAGCCGCACAACGAAGCGAACGGCGAGGGTAACCGCGACGGCGAGCGCCACAATCGCTCGTGGAACTGCGGTGTCGAGGGTGAGACCGAAGATCTCGACGTCCGCGAGCTGCGCGCGCGCCAGCAGCGCAACTTGCTCGCGACGCTGTTCCTGTCGCAGGGCGTGCCGATGCTGCTCGGCGGCGACGAGCTCGGCCGCACCCAGCGCGGCAACAACAACGCGTACTGCCAGGACAACGAGCTGTCGTGGATCGACTGGAACAGCGAGGATGCGGAGTTGCTCGCGTACGTGCAGCGGCTCGCGCAGCTGCGGCGCGAGCACCCGGTGTTTCGCCGGCGCGGCTGGTTTCAGGGCAAGCCGATCCGCTACGCGCGCGGCGAGACGCTGCCCGACATCGCGTGGCTGACGCCCGACGGCGACGAGATGACCGACGAGGCGTGGGCATCGCAGACCGCGCGCTCGCTGCAGGTGTTCTTGAACGGCACCGACTTCTTGCCCGACCCGCACGGCGAGACCGTCATCGACGACACGTTCCTGATCGTGTTCCACGCCGACTCCGAGGACCGAGCGTTCGTGTTGCCCGCCGTGCGGTTCGGCGCGACCTGGCGGCGCGTGTTCGATACGGCGGGCGGCTTCGCAGGCGAAGGCGGTGGCGAGCGCTACGCGGCGGGAGCGCCCGTGCCGGTGCTCGCGCGATCGCTGTGGCTGCTGCGCCGGGAGGCACCCTAGTGAGCGCCGCGAACGCGATCGCCGGGCGCGCTCCGCGTGCGACGTACCGGCTGCAGCTGCGGCCCGGCTTCGGGTTTCGCGAGGTCGCGGCCGCGGTGCCATACCTGGCCAGCCTCGGCGTGAGTCACCTGTACCTGTCGCCGATCTTCGAGGCGGTCGAGGGCTCGCGCCACGGTTACGATTGCGTCGATCCGGAGCACGTGCGTGCCGCGCTCGGCGGCGAGAGCGGGCTCGCCGAGCTGATCGCGGCGGTCCATGCGGCGGGCCTCGCGATCCTGCTCGACATCGTGCCGAATCACCTGTCGATCGCGAGCCGCAAGAACCGATGGTGGTTCGATGTGCTCGAGAACGGGCCGGCGAGCGCGTATGCCCACTTCTTCGACGTCGACTGGCAGGGCGACACGCGCGTGCTGCTGCCGATCCTCGGCGAGCGCTACGGGCGCGCGCTTGCGAGCGGCGCGCTCGCGGTCGTGCGCGATGGCTTCGGCTACGCGATCCGCGCCGGCGACGCACGCCTCCCGATCGCGCCGCGCGCGCTCGGGCTCGTGATCCGGCGCGCCGGCGAGCAGGCCGGGCTCGACGAGCTCGCGTTCGTCGGCGACGCGCTCGCCGCGCTGCCGGCGCCGGCGTATCGCGACGTCGCGGCGCGCAAGAAGCGGCACCGCGACAAGACCGTGCTCGCGCACCGGCTGTCCGCGCTGTCGGCGGACTCCACGTGCGCGCGCGCGATCGACCAGGCGCTCGCCGCGGTGAACGCCGATCCGGCCGAGCTCGACGCGATCCTCGAGGCCCAGGAATATCGGCTCGCGCACTGGAGCGTCGCGGGCGCGCAGCTGTCATACCGCCGCTTCTTCGACATCGCGACGCTCGTCGCGATCCGGACCGAGGACCTCGACGTGTTCGAGGCCACGCACGCGCGCCTGCTCGCGCTTGTCGACAACGGTGCGATCGACGGCCTGCGCGTCGATCACGTCGACGGCCTGCGCGATCCCGCAATGTATCTCGCGCGGCTGCGCGAGCGCGCACCGCACGCGTGGATCGTCGTCGAGAAGATCTTGTGCGCCGGCGAGGCGCTGCCCGCAGCGTGGGCGGCCGACGGCACGACCGGCTACGAGTTCATGGAACGAGTCGGTGGCTTGCTCGTCGATCCGGACGGCGAGCGCGCGCTCACGCTGGTGTTCGAGGACATGACGGGCGAGCCGTGGGATCCGGGCGCGGCGAGCCGGCGCGCGCGCCTCGAGGTCACCGGCGACGCGCTCCACAGCGAGCTCGCGTGGCTGACCGAGCTCGCGGTCCGCGCGTGCAACGCGACGCCGGCGTGCCGTGACTACACGCGCGGCGAGATCGAGACCGCGCTCGCCGAGATCCTCGCCGGCTATCCGGTCTATCGCACGTACGGCACGACGGAGCGGGGCGCCGAGATGGCCGAGGTCGACCGCGTGCGGATCGCGGCGGCCGTCGCGGCGGCCAAGGACGCGCGCCCCGAGCTCGATCGCGATCTGCTCGCGTTCCTCGGGGCCGCGCTCGCGTTCGAGCTCGCGAGCGCCGAGGCGATCGCGCTCGCAGAGCGCGCGCAGCAGATGTCGGGCGCGATCATCGCGAAGGGCGACGAGGACACGGTGCTCTATCGTCAGGTGCGGCTCGCATCGCGCTGCGAGGTCGGCAGCGAGCTCCGCGTGTTCGCGCGCACGCCGGCGAGCGTGCACCGCGCGCTCGCCGAGGGTCGGCCGCGCGCGCTGCTCGCGACCTCGACGCACGACAGCAAGCGCGGCGAGGACGTGCGCGCGCGCATCGCGGTCGTGTCGGAGATGCCCGACGCGTGGGCGGCCGCGGTCCGTCGGTGGAGCGCGCGCGCCGACGCGTACTGGACCGTGCCGCCGGATCGCGCGCTCGAGCTGCTGCTCTGGCAGGAGCTGGTCGGTGCGTGGCCGCTGCCGCTCGATCGCGCGCGCGCGCACGCGCGCAAGGTGGCGCGCGAGGCGCGAACGCGCACGTCGTGGCGGCGCCCCGACGAGGCCTACGAGGCTGCGCTCGATCGGTGGATCGAAGGCGTATTCGGCGATACCGATGTGATGGCCGACGTAGCGAAGCTCGCCGCGCTGCTCGCGCCCGCTGGCGATCGCAACGCGCTCGCTCAGCTCCTGATCAAGCTGTGCGCACCGGGCGTGCCCGATTTCTATCAAGGTTGCGAGTTGCGCGACGACAGCCTCGTCGATCCCGATAACCGGCGCGCGATCGATCTCGGCGACATCGGCCCGCGATGGGCCGCGCTGCGCTGGATCGCCGATGCGACGCCCGAGGCCGTCGCGGCGACCGGCGACCTCGGCACGCTCAAGCTGTGGACCATCCGGCGCGCGCTCGCGGTGCGCCGCCGCCGCCCCGCGTGCTTCGAAGGCGCGTATCGCGCGCTCGAGGCCACCGGCCCGCACGCGCATCGCGTGTTCGCGTTCGCGCGCGGCGCCGACGGGGACGAGCTCGTCGCGATCGTGCCGCGGTTGTCGCTGCACGCCGACGGATTCTGCCAGACGGTGCTCGCGCTGCCCGATCGCGCGTGGATCGACGTGCTCGGCGATCGCCGCATCGCCGGCGGTGCACGCGAGGTCGGGGACCTCCTGCGAACTTTCCCGATCGCGCTGCTCGTGCGCGCGTAGGACGCCGTAGGCGCCGGGCGCACGCCGGCCGTGGCATCGATCGTGAAACGTCATGGGGTCATGACGCCCCTATCGACACCGGAGTCGGACCTCGAGCAAGGTCTGCGTCCGCGCGCGCACACGCTGTCGTGGATGGCGTCGCTCTCGGTCGCGGCGGGCGAGCTGCGCGCGGCCGAAGGCTACCTGCTCGAGCTCCTCGCGTGGTGTGCGTTCGCCGACCGCAGCATCGTCGAGATTTCGGGCGCGCTGCTCGATTAGCGGCTCTCGCCCGCGAGCCGTTCGAGCAGCGCGCGGCGCTCGGCGTGGCGCGCCGCCATCTGCGCGCGCTGCTTGCCGACCAGCTCGGGCGGCGCCGAGCGCGGATGGCCCGCATACGCCGGTGCCGGGTCGTATTCGAGCTGCAGGGCGATGCCGGCGGCGACGTCGGAGCCGCACGCGGCGGCGGCGATCGCGAGCGCGATGTCGATCCCGGCGGTGACGCCGCCGCCGGTGATGCGATCGCGATCGATCACGACGCGCTGCTCGGTCGGGATCGCGCCGACGAGCGGGAGCAGGTCCATGAATGCCCAGTGCGTCGCGGCGCGATAACCGCGCAAGAGCCCGGCCGCGCCGAGCAGCAGCGCGCCGGTGCAAGCCGACGTGATCCAGCGCGCCGGCGTTCCGCGCAGCCACCCGAGCGTCGCGGCGTCGTTCGTCGCCGCGACCTGGCCGTAGCCGCCGGGCACGAACAGGACGTCGGCGGCGCGCACGTCGTCGAACGTCGCGGTCGGCACGATCGCGAGCCCGGACTCCGACACCGCCGGCTCGCGCGACGCCGCGACCAGGTGCACGCGCGCACCGGGCAGCCGCGACAGCACTTCGTGCGGCCCGGTGAGGTCGAGCTGCGTCAGGTTCCGGAACAGCAGCATCGCGATGTCCATGTGCGGACGATACGCGCAGCCGATGGCGCTCGCGAATCATGCAGGCTAGCTTCGACGCGTGGCAGTCCCTCCGGAGATCCGCGACGCGTACGACCCCGAGCGGTTTCGCGCCGACGGCCACCGCGTGATCGACGCGCTCGCCGACGCGCTCGCGCGCTGGCAGCGCCGCGACGGGCTCGTGCTGCCGTGGCGATCGCCGGAGGAGGCGCGCGTGATCTGGGCGCGCAAGAGCTTCGGAGGCGCCGATCTCGTCGACGATCTGCGCCGGATCGCGGCGGCGTCGACCGCGATCGCGCATCCGTGCTGCTTCGCGCATCAGGTGCCGCCGCCGCTCCCCGGCGCCGCGCTCGCCGAGCTGGTCAGCGCGATGCTCAACAACGGCATGGCCGTGTTCGAGATGGGCCCGGCGTCGGTGCCGATCGAATTCGCGGTGCTCGACTGGATGTGCGCGCGGCTCGGCTTGCCCGACGGCGCGAGCGGCGTGCTGACCTCGGGCGGCTCGCTCGGCAACCTGACCGCGCTGCTCGCGATGCGCCACGCGCGCGGCGACGGCGACGTGATCGTGTCGAGCGACGCGCACTATTCGATCGATCGCGCGGCGCACATCATCGGTGCGCGCGCGCTCGCGGCCGAGGTCGACGCGCGCCACCACTTGACCGTCGCGGCGGTCGAGCGCGCGCTCGCTTCCGCCGGCGACCGGCGCGTGATCGGCATCGTCGCGGCCGCGGGCTCGACCGCGACCGGCGCGTTCGATCCGCTCGGCGAGCTCGCCGACCTCGCGGCCGCACGCGGGCTGTGGCTGCACGTCGACGCCGCGCACGGCGGCGGCGTCGCGGTGTCCCCGAAGCACCGCGACAAGCTGCGCGGCATCGAGCGCGCCGACTCGGTCGTGTGGGACGCGCACAAGCTCCTGATGATGCCGGCCCTCGTCACCGCGGTGCTGTTCCGCCGCGGCGACGACGCGTACGGTGCGTTCGCCACCGAGGCGTCGTATCTGTTCGCGCACGGGCCACCGGCCGATCACTGGTGGGATCTCGGCACGCGCACGCTCGAATGCACGAAGCGGATGATGGCGATCGAGCTGTGGTGCGCGCTGCGCGTGCACGGCGAAGCCTGGTTCGCACAGGTGATCGACCGGCAATGCGCGCTCGCGGAGGCGCTCGCGGACCGCATCGAGGCGTCGCCCGACTTCGAGCTCGCGCTCGTGCCCGAATGCAACATCGTGTGCTTCCGCCACCGCGGCGACGGGATCACCGGCGCGAAGCTCGACGCGCACAACCGGGTGCTGCGCGAGCGCGTCGTGCACGACGGCCGCTTCTACATCGTCGGCACGCAGCTGCCGACCGGCTACTTCTTGCGCTCGACGATCATGAACCCGCTGATCGAAGAATCCGACCTCGATGCGCTGCTCGCGCATCTGCGCGAGCTATGCCGCGCGTGACGATCGACGGCGTCGCCGTCGACGTCGCCGAGGGCACGACGCTGTTCGAAGCCGGCGCGAAGCTCGCGGCCGGCATCGACACTGCATGCGTCGGCAAGGGTACGTGCGGCCTGTGCCGCGTGAAGATCGTCGCGGGCGCGGAGAATCTCAACGCGTTCACCGACGAGGAGAAGAAGCACCTCGGCAACGTGTATCACCTGACGAAGGTGCGGCTGTCGTGCCGGTGCAAGGTCGCGGGTGATGTCGCGATCGAGATCGTGCGGCGCAAGAAGTGATCAGGGCAGGCTCGTCGAGCACGGCGTGATGTCGTGCTCGTCGACCTCGCACACGACGTCCCAGGCCTTGTGCGCGGGCGGATTCTGCAGGTGCAGCGTCTGGCGTCCGACGGGCAGGCGCAGCCTCGGAACCGGGGCGCGGCCGATCTTCGTGCCCTTGAAGTAGACCTCGCCCCAGCCATTCGTCACGGCCAGGCTGATCCAGCCGTAGCGCTGCGCTTCCTTGAGCTCGAGCTTGACCTCGCGGGTCTCGCCCGCGACGAGATCGACCGTCGTCTTCTGCGTGTCGTAGCCGGCGTGCGTGATCACGAGCTCGGCGCCGGTCGCCGGCTCGAGGTCGTCGCGCGTGAACGGCGTCTCGCCGAGCACGCGCGTGCCGAGCTCCACCTGTGCGCCTGCGGGCGTGGTCACGACGTGCAGGACCGCGCGCAGCTTCTGCAGACGCGGCGCGTAGTGCATCTTGTCGGGCGTGACCGTGAGGTCGTCGTCGAACGGCCGGTAGCCGGGATGCTCGAGGTGGATGTGCACCTTCGAGTTGACCGTCAAGTGCTTCACGCTGCTGGGCGTGTGCTCGATCGTCTTCGTACCATCGGTCGACACGACCTTGCCGGTCGCGCCCTCCGGATCCGAGTAGATGTCGATCTCGCCCTCCGCGATCGTCGCCGCATCGGCGATCGCGGGCGTCGTCACGTTCTTCTCGCGCAGCAGCGACCAGCCGCCGATCGCGCCGGCCGCGAGTGCCGCCGCCGCGATGCCGATCACGAGCCCCCGCGACGACCTGCTGCCCGTGTACGTCGTGCCGCCGGCCTTCGGCGCACCCGCGGTCGCCTCGGCTTTCGGCACCTGTCCGGTCGGCGGACCGCCGACCTCGGTGCGGCGGTCGGGATCGAAGTGCGCGTCGAGCAGCTTGTGCAGGCCCGAATCCGGGCCCGGGCGCTCGTCGGGCGGAATCTCCTCGAGCCGCGACACGCCGTCGTCGCCGATCTTCCTGAACAGACCCGTCGAGTGCTCGCCCGCGCGCCCGCCAGCCCCGCCGGCCGAGGCGGTCTGGTCGCGCTCGAGCGTCTGCGTGCTCGGCGGCTTGCCGTCGGTGACGGCGGTCTTGCGCGCCACCGACTTCTCCGCCTGCGCCTGACCGAGCTGCTTGCGGATCACCTCGTCGAGGTGCATGCCCGGCCCCGACGGCGGGCGCGCCGGCAATACGCTCGCGATCGTCTCGGCGACGTCGAGCGCGGTCGCCATGATGCTCGACTCGTAGCTGAGCTCGATCAGCGAGCGCAGCACGACGGCCGGGCGCGCCGGGCGATCGATCGGCTTGCGCGCGAGCGGGCCCGCCAGGATCTCGTCGAGCCGCGACGGCAACCCGACGCGCTTCTCGCTCGCGCGCGGGATCGCCATCTTCTCGATGTTCGCGATGATGTCCTCGGCCTCGTCGCCCGGAAACAGCTTCTCGCCGGTGAACAGCTCGAACAGCACGACCGCGGCGCTGAACAGATCGCTGCGGGTGTCGAGCGTGTCGCCGCGGGTCTGCTCGGGTGACATGTAGCGCCACTTGCCCATCACCTTGCGCGCGCCCGGCCCGGCCGCCTTGTGCGGCTGCGCGGCGACCGCGATCCCGAAATCGCCGATCTTCACCTCGCCGGCGCGCGAGATCAGGATGTTCGACGGCGACACGTCGCGATGCACGACGCCGTGCTGGTGCGCGAAGTCGAGCGCGCGCACGATCTCGATCGCGATGTGAAACGCGGCCGGCAGCGGCACCTGCCGCTGCTCGTCCTTGAGCTTGCGCAGGAGCGCGGCGAGGTCGAGCCCGTCGACGTACTCCATCGCGATGAACAGCGACTCGCCGATGCGCCCGAAGTCGAACACCTGGACGACGTTCGCGTGTGACAAACGCACGGCGACCTTGGCCTCGGCGATGAACCGCGCCTCGAACTCGGCGTCGCGCGCGAGCTCGGGCAGGATCTTCTTGATCGCCAGCGTCTTTTCGAAGCCGTGGGCGCCGTAGGCCTTGGCCAGAAACACCTCGGCCATGCCGCCGACCGCGATGCGATCCAGCACGTCGTAGCGCTCGAGGGTCTTCTGGAGCGGCTCGTCCACGTACGCTCGGTGCTCTATAGTAGTGGAATGCCCTGCGGTTTGCCCGCCCGGCTGGCGGCAGCGTGCGCGATCCTCGCGGCGGCAGCTCCCGCGCGCGCAGACGACAGGCGCGTGGTCGCCATCATCGATCTCACGGCCGACAGCGACAGCAAGGGCCTGCACGACGCCGTCTACAAGGCGCTGCTCGACCACTGGGCGCTGAGCCCGATGCGGACCGAGGCGTTCAATGCCGCGCTGCAGGGCGACTTCCTCGACGAGGACAGCGCGCCGCTCGGCGACGCCGCGAAGCGGCGCGCCGAGGCCGACGACAAGCTCGCGCGCTTCGACTTCCAGGCCGCGCGGGCGGCCGCGAGCGAAGGCCTCGACACGCTCGTGGTCGCGACGCCGTCGGCGGCGACCGCGGCGGCCGCCGATCTCGCGTTTCTCGCCGGCGTGGCCGAGCTCGAGCTCCGGCACGGCAAGGACGCGGCCGCGTTCTTCGCGTACGCGCACCGGCTGAGCCCGGCGTACGCGGTCGATCCGATCCGCTACCTGCCCGAGATCGTCCAGGCGTACAAGCAAGCGGCGAGCGCGCCGGTCGAGACCGTGAAGCTGTCGATCCAGGGCTTCGGCCACGCGTGGATCGACGGCCTCGACCGCGGCGCCGCGCCCGGCACGTTCGACGTCGCGGCCGGCTGGCATCTCGTGCAGCTCGCCGGGCCCGAGCTCGAGACCGCCGGCAAGGTCGTCGCGATCGATCGCGCGCAGACGCTGCCGATCGGCGCGGCGAGCGCCTCCGACGAGCGGCGCGTGCAACGCGCGCGCCGCGCGCTCGCCCAGCTGCCCGACGACGCGGTCGCGCGCGCCGGCGCGATGAACCAGCTCGCCGACCTGCTCAAGGTTCACGACGCGGTGTTGATCTGGAAGCGCAAGGAGGACGGCAAGCTCCTCGTGCAGACGTGGCGCGATCGCGCGCCCGGGTTCTCGACCCTGCGCGAGCACGACAAGGAGCCGGCGAGCGAGCTGCTCGCGCCGCTCGCGCCGCCGGCGCCGCCCGAGCCGCCGCCGGTCGTGGTGCCGCCGCCGCCGCCGCCGGCGGCGCACGAAGACGAGCCCGCGTGGTACCGCCGCCGCTGGGTGCAGGCGACGGTCGCGGGCGGCGTCGTCGTCGGGATCGTCGGCGCGATCCTGTACGCGCGCCGGACGATGTCGGTGGAGTTCCCGGGCACCGGCCAATGGCCATCACCATGACGCGCTACCTGCTCGTGCTCGCGGCGGTGGCGGCGTGCAGCGATCCGCCGCCGCTCATCATCGACTACGCGCTCGCGTCGCAGATCAACGCCTGTCAGGCATCGAGCGGCAGCGGCTTTGCCACCAGCTGCAGCGAGGTCGCGCTGCCGTGCGACACGTACCTGCTGCTCAACATCATCGATCCGAGCAACCCGGATATGCCCGTCTACACCACGTGCAAGCCGGTCACCGGGCGCAAGGATCTGTGCTCGATCGCGGGCGTCGATCTCGGCATGGCCGACGGCAGCAAGGTCGAGCTTCCCGACCAGAATCTGCAGGTGCAGATCGCGATCTATGCGACGAGCGAGCTCGCCACCGACGACCAGGGCAATCCGCAGTGCCCGTCGCCGCCGACGTTCGACGACCACGGCATGGTCGAGGCCGGCAACCCGATGCCTGCGATCGGCGGCGCGGCGGACTATCACCCCGGCGATGCGAAGACCGTCGTCACGCTGGGCTGTTCCAGTCAGTTCAGGCTCGACGCGTGCTCGGGGATGAACGAGGTCGCCGTGACGGCGAGCGCGATCGATCTCGACACCGACCTCGCGGTGTCGTCGGCGATCGCCGACAACCTCGTGCTCTCGGTCGGCGAGCCGACGCCGCCGCAGGGCGCGGCGATGGACGAGTACGCGCTGTCGCCCGGCAGCAGCACGCCGCTCGCGCGCAACACGTCGTCGCAGGTTCCGAGCTGGGGCGCCGACGTGGCGACGGCGTTCCAGAAGTTCGCGTGCGTCGAGGTGCTCGACGAGAGCAGCCCGCCGTTTACACCCGTGCTGACGTGCCAGACCGCGGCGCCGAGCGTGACCATGCTCGACTTCACGGCCGTGCGCGTCTCGGGGGTGACGTTGACCGAGGTGCTCGCCGCGGCGCATCCCGGCCTCGGCGGCGTGCCGGCGACCGGGATCACCGTCGGCGTCGTGGTCGATTACACCGGCACGCCGGTGACGAACGCGACGGTGTCGGTGGCGTCGAGCGACGAGGCGGTCGAGCCGACCGTCCAGTATCTGTCGGCCGACGGCTCGACGCTGGGGATGCCGAACACTGGCTCGACGTCGATCAACGGCATCTTCGTCGTGAACGCGCCGTTCGGCTCGGTCCTGACCGCGCACTCGGCATCGCTCACGCTGCCGAGCGAGAGCGGGACCGCGCTCGGCGGCGACGTCGACGGCAAGGTCACGGCCGTCGTGCTGCAGTTCAAGATGCAGATGGGCAACTGATGAAAGCCGTCACGCGCCACTGGTATCGCATCGCGCTGCACGCGGCGTCGGGCGAGACGCGCCTGGTCGCCGCATCGGGCGAGCACCTCGGCCAGGCGGTCGCCGAGGCCGAGCGCGCCGGCCGCGGCGCGTGGGCCGCCGCGGTCGAGCCCGCCACCGGCAGCGAGATCCCGCTCGGCGAGTCGGTCGGCAAGGGCCAGATCGTCGAGCTCGGCGCGCTCGCCCAGCCGGTCGCCGGGTTTCGGTGGCCGACCGGCATCGTGCCGACGCTCGCCGGCGCGGCGGCGCTCGCCGGCGCGTGCCGGGGCTGGATCGAGCGCGCGCCCCGTGTCACCGGTCCGACCGCGGGCGACGCTTCGTCGCGCGCGCCGGCTCATCTGTACGTGATCGAGGCGCAGACCGAGGCCGACCGGCTCGTCGATCTCTTCCTCGGGCTGATCGAGCGACTGCCGGCGGCCGACAACCTCGAGGTCCGCGTGCTCGATCACTTCGAGGACGCGGGCGCGACCGACGTGTGGCTGACGTCGCGCGTCGACGCGCGGCGCATCCTGCGCTTCCTCGACGATCACGACGAGGAGCTCGTCGGCAACGGCCACCTCGAGCTGTCGGTGTACGTGCGGCGCCACAAGGCGACGCTGCGCCTGACCGAGCACAAGACCGTCGTATGGCTCGCCGAGCAGCGCGCGCTCGCCGACGACGTCAAGCGCTGGCTCGGCGAGCTCGCGGTGCCGCGCGTCGACGCGCTCGTCACCGTGCGCGACGCGCCGCACTTTCACTTTCGCCCGGCCAAGAGCCGCGACCGCAAGAAGCTCGGCGAGGAGCTCTACCGCCAGCGGCTGCGCAAGGTCGACGTCATCCGCGCCGCCGGATAGCCTAGCTCGGTGGATACGCCGCGATCCGCCGCGCGAGCCGCTCGGCGAGCGGCGCATGCGCCTCGCCGAGCGCGGCGAGGATCGTCTCGGCCTCGGCGCGGTACGTGGCGATCTTCACCGGCGTCCAGTGCGCAGGCGGCGACGCGAGGTTCGTGATTCGATCGGCGAGCTTCACGGCCCATACTTCGCGGGGCTGGTCGCGAATGCGGCGCAGGCTATCGGCCATCGCGTCGTGCTTGTCGAGCGCCGGATTCTTTGTCAGGGCACGCACGCCGGCCGTGACCTCTGCCCCGAACGCGGCTTCGATCGCCGCGACCGCGGTCTCGGTGTCCTCGAGCGTGTCGTGGAGCAGGGCGCACTGCACCGCGAGCGCGGGCCGCGCGAACGGCAACGCCTGATGCGCGATCAGGATCTCCATCGCGACCGCACCGAGATGGACGAGGTACGGCAGCTCGGTCCCGGGGAAGCGCTGCTTGTCGTGCGCGCGGGCGGCGAAGTGCCAGGCGGCCAGCCAGTCGTCCTGGAGCTCTTTCACGGCTTGGGCCTCGTGGCAGCATCGCCGATCTCCTGGCCTTCCGCGATGAGCGTGTACATCGGCTCGGCAGGAAAGTCGTTCACGCGAAGCGCCGGATGCGGATGCTACCGACGGACTTTACGGCGTCGTGCCGCCGTCGGCCTTGGGCTGCATCGGCGGTGCGCCCGGGTCCGGCGTGGGCGCTCCGAGATCCGGGTTGCCGCCTTGGTTGTCGGGGGTCGACGCGGCGTCCGCATCCGCCTTCATGATCGCCGCGACGTATGCGTTGATGACCGCGTTGAGATCCTTGTAGAGCTCGTCGCCGAGCGCGTTGTCCTGGTCGTCGAACTTCACGACGAGATCGTCGAGCGCGCTCGCGTTCGCGTTGACGCCGGCGTAGTCGGTCGTGCCGACGAACGCCTGCATCTGCATCTTCATCTTGTCGGCCTGACCCTTCGCGTCGTTCGCGAGCTGCGTGCGCGCCGTCGCGTAGCCGCTGCAGATCGTCGTGATCTTCGCGCTACCGGCGCCGGTGTCGAGGCCAGGGAACATCGCCTTCATCTGCGCGAGCTCGTCGTTGGCCTGACCTTGCGCGAGCGGGCCGAGCGTGTCGGTGCCGATCGATGACTCGAACGCATCCGCGTAGCTCGTGATCGGCGAGATGTACGCGGCGTCGATGCCCTTGCCCTGGGTCTGGGTGTCGAGCTCGTGCTGCAGGATCGGCGCGACCTCCTCCATGTAGTGGTTGCCGTTCTCGATCGCCTCCTTCATCACCTCGTCGGCGTGCTCGAGCGCCTCGAGGAACGACTTCGCCTCGGCCATGCCCTGGATCGCCTGCTGCTGCTCGGTGTTCTGGCCGGCCATCAGCTCGTACACGGCCTTCTGCGTCGGGTCGTCCTTGGCGGCGGTGTCGCTCGCCTGCTGCTCCGACGCCTTGTCCTTGGTCGCGTCGGTGCGCATGTCGTTCTCGATGCCGGCGAGGTCGAGGTCTTCCTTGTTGAAGCCCGCCGCCCACATCACGAACTTGCCGATCATGTTCTTCAGCCAGTTCTGCGCGCCCGAGATCCAGCTGCCGACGCGGCCGATCGTCGCGTTGTAGATCTTGCCGAGGAGGCCGTCCCTCGGCTGCGGCGGCTTCATCGTCTGGCCGGCCGCGTCCGCCTTCTTGGTCTGGGCGTCCATCTGGCCCTGGGTCTGGCCTGCCTTGTCCTTGGCGCCGGCACCCTGCGCGGCGGTCTGCTGGCCCTTCGCCGCGTTGGTCTGGCCTTCCTTCGCGTCGGCGCCGACGTCCTTCGCGACCGCGCTCGACTTCTTGCTGCGCTCGGAGACCTCCTTGAGCTTCGCGTCGACCTTCGCGGCGAGCTCGGGCCCGGCCTGCTCCTTCGCGTTCTTGTACTGGTCCTCCATGTACTCGATCGCGCCGGGCAGCGGCGCGCGAGCATTGCTGAACGCCTCGATCTGGCTCGGCCACATCGCGACCGTGGTGAGCGGGCCGCCGCCTTCGCCGGGCTTCTCGGGGACGCGCAGCTGGTGGCCCTGGTTCGGCCGCGCGAGCGCCGTCGGATCGGGGGCCTTCGCGGCGACCATGATCGTCTGCACGTGCAGGCCGAACCCCGGGACCGCCGTGAAGTCCATCGCGCCGAGCTTGTGCAGCGCGCGATCGATGCGGGCGACGCGCGCGCCGTTCATCTGGTTCTTGGTCGTGAACTTGATGATCTGGCGTTCCTTCGTGACCGAGTTGCCGGCCGCGTTGCGTTTCAGCACCTGGATGCCGAGCACGTCCTCGGTCGCGACGCCGACGACCTTGCCGTCCTCGCTGCCCGCGACCTTGACGCGCTTGCCGACCTGCTGCGTGCCGAACTTCTCGGCGATGCCGTCGAGGCCGCCCTTGAACACGATCTTGGGATTGACGAGCTTGCCGAACTCCTCCGCGAACGACTCGCCGAACTCGCGCGTCGCGATCTTGGAGAAGCCCTTCGACATGCCGGCGCCGACGCCCGCGGTCACCGCGAGCACCGCGACCTGCGTGACGATGCCGACGACGTTGGTCGCGAGGTCGTTCGCTTCCTTGTGCAGGAGCTGCGCGAACCGCGCGCGCTCGTTCGGATCCTTCGAGCAGCGCGCGCGGATCACGAGGATCAGCATCTGCAGCACGCCGAGGATCAGATCGATGCAGTCGAGCAGGATCTTGATGAGGCCCGCGATGATCGAGACCGCGTCGGCGATCGCGGCGATCGCGCCGCCGACGACCGCGAGCACGCCGGTCTCCGAGCCGATGAGCGCGATCAGCGCGGCGACGATCGCGACCATGCCCGCCCACGCGCTGATGATCGCGGCGAGGTCGCCCAGGATGTGCAGGCCGCCGCGAAGGCCTTCGATCGTCGCCTGCAGGCCGTCGAGCGAGAACAGGCCCTGGCCGCTGCGATAGACGTTCTGCGAGTAGATCTGGCCCCAGTGGGCCGAGACCGCCTCGGTCGGGAACACGAGCGTCTGGAACAGCGTGTTGCCGAAGCCGGACTTCTGGAAGCCGTACTGCAGCGCCTGCAGGCGCAGCACCTGGAGCTGGCCGATGCCCTTGGCGTAGTCGGCCTTGAGCTTCGGATCGGCGCGCTGCTCGAGGATCTCGGCGATGCGCGAATCGAGCGTGAGCGGGCCTTCGGTCGCGCCGCCGGGCTTCGCACCCGGTGCGTCGGGCGTGGGCGTCGCGGTCGGCGCCGGCGTCGCGGTCGGCGCCGGCGTCGCGGTCGCGCCGGGCTGCTGCTGCGAGCCCGTGCTCGCGTTCGGAGTCGGCGTCGCGGCGTTGGGATTCGGCGTCGTGGCGTTGGGCGTCGGCGTCGCCGTGGCCGCGTTGGGATTCGGCGTCGGCGTCGGCGTCGCGGCGTTGGGGTTCGGGTTCGCGCTGGCGCCCGGTGTCGGCGTTGCCGTGCTCGCGTTCGCGTTCGGGGTCGCGTTCGGCGTCGGCTCGTTGTTGCTGAACATCGACAGCGCCGGCAACGTGCCGTGCGTCGCGACGCCGAACGTCTCGCCCGCGGTGATCGCGTGCGCGCCGGCTTCGGCCTCGCGCTCGATCGCGCTGCCCGACGGGCCGATGTCCATGCGGGCGGCGAGCTGCATCGCCTGACCGCCCGCGCGCTGGTTCTGTACGACGTGCACGAGCTCGTGCGCGAGCACGTGCTCGGTCGCCGCGCTGCTCGGGTCGTAGGCGCCTGGCGCGAACGCGATGTGCGCGCCGTGCGTGAACGCGCGCGCGCCCAGCTCGGCGGCCGCCTCGCTCGCCGGGCCGGTGACGTGCAGCCGCACCGCCGCGAGATCCGCGCCGAGCAGCCGCGACATCTTCGCGGACAGACCGTCGGGCAGCGGCGCGCCGGTACCGTCCATGCCCTGCAGCACGCCGCGCAGCCGATCGAGATCGCCCATCCGCTCGTCGCCGCGCGGCCCGGCGTCAGCGGCTCGCGTGAGGCGCCCCGGCCACGCGGCCACCAGCCACGGCATGTCGGGACGCAGGCCCCGCGCGGGTTCCTGCGCCGGCTCGCGGCGCGGCTCGACATCCTGCTCGCGGTCATCGGCGCGGTCGCCTCGCGAGTTCAGGGCGGATCCCGACATGTGCTTAATTCGCCCCGGAAAGCGCGGACCTTCCCTGCACGTTTACCGTGGAGACGCGCCGCGTTGTCATGGCGGATCCCATGATACGCTCACCGAGGCGGGAAAGTCCGCCATCTGCTCACCGTACAACGTAATATGGGCGACTACGACAACCTCAGCCGGCGTGGCAGTCCATCCCCGGCCGAGGCCAGCGAAGAGGCGGCAGGTCCTGCGATCGAGCCCGGCAAGGTGACCCTGGCGCAGGTGGCGCTAGGTCGGGGCGGGATTTCACGCAAGGCCGCGGGGCCCGGCACGATCGAGGGTGCGCACGCCGGCGCCGTGCTGGAAGGCGCACAGGGATCGAGCGGCGCGCCCCTCGATGGTGGCGTGCGCGGCAAGATGGAAGGTGCCTTCGGCGCGGACTTCTCCGGCGTTCGCGTCCACACCGACGGTCAGGCCGGCCACGCCGCCCAGCAGCTGGGCGCCCACGCGTTCGCGACCGGCAGCGACATCTTCTTCAATCACGGTGCGTACAACCCGTCGTCCGACGCGGGTCAGCATCTGATCGCGCACGAGCTCGCGCACGTCGTCCAGCAGCAGCAGGGGCGCACGCCGGGGACCGCGCAAGCGAAGGCCACGGGTGAAGGCGTCAGCGTGAGCTCGCCGAGCGACGCCCACGAAGTGGAGGCCGACCGTGCGGCCGACACCGTCATGGCCGGCGGCAAGGTGACGGGGCTCGGCAGCGCGGGACCGGCGATCCATCGCGACGCGATGGGCGACCTGCAGTCGGCGGCTGCCGGCAACTGGTTCGGGCACGTCGACGACTCCGCGGTGCTCGCTCGAGCCGGTGCGCTCAGCCCCGCCGACAAGACGACGCTCCGCGACAGCACGACCTACGACGATCTCAAGCGGCGCATCATGCGGAAGCTGAGCTGCGCGAACTGTCTGCAGTTCTTCGTCGTGATCCCGGGCTGGGATCTGCGCTGGAAGCTGTACTGGCTCGATCAAGGCAACAACCTCGACGAGCTCAACGCCGCGCAGTGGCAGTGGCTGCTCGGTTACGTCACGTCCGATACGATGACGTTGTTGCGGCAGTACCCGACGGGCTATCGCAAGTTCCTCGAGAACGCTCCGCTCGAGATGATCCCACCGTGGGATCGCCTGCAGGGGCTCGTCGATGGCACGTGGCACGGGTCCGCGGTCGATATCCGCGACGCGGTGGTCAACCTCAACCCGGCGCAGAAGGCGACGCTGCGCGCCGACAACAACAAGCTGAGGATCATCCTCCAGCGTTGCGGCGACGCGAACGAGCGCTTCCGCACGGTCACGTACCTCGACTTCGAGCTCAAGTGGTCGGTGTACTGGCTCGATCAGAACCAGCAGCTGCCCCGGCTCGCGTCGGCACAATGGTCCGAGCTGCTCGCGCAGGCGCCGCGCCAGCAGTACGACGAGCTCGTCGGCTGGGCCGACCTGTGGGCCAAGGTGCAGCTGCACTGCCCGCCGGGCGTGCTTCAGGTGACGCGCCAGAACAGCGACCCGAACACGGCGGTCGCTGCGTTCGACGACGGCGTGCAGATCGATACGCTGTTCAGCACGCTCGGCGCGGCCGGGTTCCTCGCGACGTCGTGCCGGATGCCGCCGAGGATGAACGACATCTACACGAAGATCCAAGCGAAGGGCAAAGTCGATCCGACCATCGGGGGGCTGCCGACCGGTGCGCAGATGTCGACCGAGAGCAAGGCCAACCTTCGCATGTGGTTCATGACCGCGGCGTCGACCGACGAGGAGTGCCGCAAGATGTTCGAGCGGCGGTTTCGCGTGTCGACGAGTGGTCAGGGGACGATGAACCACGTCGGCGAGACGCACGGTGGACCGAACAACACGACGGTCAACGTCCAGCTCACCAACTTCACCAAGCAGGGTCTGCGGCAGATGTGGACGGTCTGCGAGACGCTGCCGCCGGCGGCGGTCGAGAACAACCCGCAGCTGTTCGACATCCTACGCGACTCGACGAACGGCCCCGGCAACGCCTATTTCTGGCAAAACGGCCGGGACACGCACACCGGCGACATCTTGATGGGCTACGGCCCGGACTCCGATCTCAGTCGCACCGTCGGCAACAGCCAGGACATGGTCTACGCGCCGGGCGGGGCCGGCCCGGGCTCGCCGCAATCGACGATGTCGCAGTTCAACGCGACGCTGCGCCACGAGATCGGCCACGCGGTCGATTCCCAGCTCCAGATCATGGCGACGTGGGGCCGCCAGGACGTCGCGGGTGCCTGGACGAAGTACGACGGCTACGAGGAGTTCGTCGACGCGATCATCCGCGACAACGGCGGCATGA
>DATJXL010000109.1:0-7376 GCA_035500135.1 Kofleriaceae bacterium | reverse complement strand
CACCCACGCGCAGGCCCTGCGCATGCTCGCGCCCCCGCGGCTGCCGTGCCCCGAGTGCGGCGCGGCGATGGAGCTCGGGGATTTTCCAGAACGGTATCTGTCGATCTTCCGGTAGAGAGAGGAATTACCGCCAAGGCGCCGGGGACGCCAAGGCGCCAGAACGGCAGAAGCAAGAGTTCTGCTCCTCTGGCGCCTTGGCGTCCCTGGCGCCTTGGCGGTAACTCTTCCTGTCGGCGCGCCGTGCTAGCTTGCGCTCGTGGAACCGGAAGTCCTCGCTCCGTCCGATACGTTCGACCGCCGCCACATCGGCCCGAGCCGCGCCGAGGTGGCCGAGATGCTCGCGCTGCTCGGCTACCAGTCGCTCGACGAGCTCGCCGCCGCGACCGTGCCCGCCGGGATCCGGCTCGACAAGCCGCTCGCGCTCGGCGATCGCCTGCCGCTCACCGAGCACGAGCTGCTCGAGGAGCTCGAGAACCTCGCCGCCGACAACCAGGTGCTGCGCTCGTTCATCGGCCAGGGCTACTACGACACGATCACGCCCGGCGTCATTCTCCGCAACGTGCTCGAGAACCCGGGCTGGTACACGCAGTACACGCCGTACCAGGCGGAGATCTCGCAGGGCCGCCTCGAGGCGCTCATCAACTTCCAGACGATGATCGAGGATCTGACCGCACTGCCGCTGGCCAACGCGTCGCTCCTCGACGAGGCGACCGCGGCCGCCGAGGCGATGCACGTCGCGTTCGGGCACGCGGACGGTAAGCGGCACGCGTTCTGGGTGCACGACGCGACCCATCCGCAGACGATCGCGGTCATGCACACGCGCGCCGAGCCGCTCGGCATCGAGCTGCGCGTCGCGCCGCTCGCGAACATCGCCGCCGAGATCGGGACCGATGTGGCGGGCGTGTTGCTGTCGTATCCGACGACCGACGGCCACGTCATCGACCTGCGCGACACGATCGCGAAGGTCCACGCGGCCGGCGCGATCGCGTGCGTCGCGACCGACCTGCTCGCGCTGACCGTGCTCGCGGCGCCCGGCGACCTCGGCGCCGACCTCGCGATCGGCACCGCGCAGCGCTTCGGCGTGCCGATGGGCTTCGGCGGCCCGCACGCGGCGTTCCTGGCCGCGAAGGACGACTTCCGCCGCCAGATGCCGGGCCGCATCATCGGCGTGTCGCGCGATGCCAAGGGCAAGGCCGCGTTCCGGCTCGCGCTGCAGACGCGCGAGCAGCACATCCGCCGCGAGAAGGCGACGTCGAACATCTGCACCGCGCAGGTCCTGCTCGCGGTGATGGCATCGATGTACGCGGTCTATCACGGGCCCGACGGGCTCCGGCGCATCGCCGAGCGCGTGCGCGGCTTCACCGCGGTCGTCGCGGCCGGGCTCGCGAAGCTCGGTTACCGCGTGCGGCCGGGCGTGTACTTCGACACGTTGCGCGTCGATCTCGACGCCCACGCGAGCGCGAGGGTGCGCGCGCGCGCGGTCGAGCGCGGGTTGAATCTCAGGTCCTACGACGACGGTCTCGGCATCGCATGCGACGAGACCACGTCGCACAGCGACGTTCACGACCTGCTGGAAGCGTTCGCCCACAGCGACGAGCTGCCGTTCGACGTCGCCGAGCTCGCACGCGCGACGGCGGTGCCCGCGCTGCCTCCCGCGCTGCGCCGCACGTCGGCGTACCTCGCGCACCCGACGTTCCACCGCTACCACGCCGAGCACGAGATGCTCCGCTACATCAACCGGCTGCAGGCCAAGGATCTATCGCTGACGACGTCGATGATCCCGCTCGGCAGCTGCACGATGAAGCTCAACGCGACGACCGAGATGATCCCGGTCACGTGGCCGGCGCTCGGCCGGCTGCATCCGTTCGTGCCCGCCGAGCAATCGGGCGGCTATCGCGCGCTGTTCGAGCAGCTCGAGGCGTGGCTCGCCGAGATCACGGGGTTCGCCGCGGTGTCGCTGCAACCGAACTCGGGCGCGCAGGGCGAGTACGCCGGCCTGCTCGCGATCCGGGCCTATCACCGCGGCCGCAACGAGCCGCACCGCAACGTGTGCTTGATCCCGCAGAGCGCGCACGGCACGAACCCGGCCTCGGCGGTGATGGCCGGGATGCAGGTCGTCGTCGTCGCTTCGGCGGCGGACGGCACGATCGACCTCGCGGATCTGCGCGCGAAGGCGGAAGCGCACGCGCACAAGCTCGGCGCGCTGATGGTCACGTACCCGTCGACGCACGGCGTGTTCGAGGAGGGCATCCGCGAGGTGTGCGAGGTCGTGCATCGCCACGGCGGCCAGGTCTACATGGACGGCGCGAACATGAACGCGCAGCTCGGGCTCACCCGGCCGGCCGAGATCGGCGCGGACGTGTGTCACCTGAACCTGCACAAGACGTTCTGCATCCCGCACGGCGGGGGCGGCCCGGGCATGGGCCCGATCGCGGTCGCGTCGCACCTCGCGCCGTACTTGCCGGGGCACCCGCTCGCGGCGCCGGGAACGCAGGCGGTCGGCCCGGTGTCGGCGGCGCCGTGGGGCTCGGCGTCGATCCTGCCGATCTCGTTCGCGTACATCGCGATGATGGGCGAGCCCGGGCTACGGCGCGCGACCGAGGTCGCGATCCTCGGCGCGAACTACATCGCGGCGCGGCTCGGGACGCACTATCCGGTGCTGTACGCCGGGCGCAACGGGCGCGTCGCCCACGAGCTCATCCTCGACTGCCGCGGGTTCAAGAAGACGTCGGGCATCGAGGCCGAGGACATCGCGAAGCGGCTCATGGACTACGGCTTTCACGCGCCGACGATGTCGTTTCCGGTGCCGGGCACGCTGATGGTCGAGCCGACCGAAAGCGAGAGCAAGGCCGAGCTCGATCGCTTCTGCGACGCGATGATCGCGATCCGGCAGGAGATCGCGGCGATCGAGAGCGGGGCGATGGATCGCGCGAACAACCCGCTCAAGAACGCCCCGCACACCGCCGCCGCGGTGTGCGCGACCGAATGGGACCGGCCGTACTCGCGCGAGCAGGCCGCGTTTCCCGCGCCGTGGTTGCGTGCGCACAAGTACTGGCCGCCGGTCGCGCGCGTCGACAATGCGTTCGGCGACCGCAACCTGGTGTGCGCCTGCCCGCCGATCGACGCGTACACTTGATCGGGTGAGAGCGGCGATCGCGGTCGCGACGGCGACAGCAGCGTGCGGGCGGCTCGGGTTCGATCCGCTCGTCGCACCGCGCGATGCGGCGGTCGACGTGCCGCCCGACTCGCCCGCGACGATCACGCTGGTCTCGGTCACCGCGCCCGGTTACCAGAAGGCCGCGCAGGTCACCGACTCGGTGACCGGCACGCTCGGCGATTTTCTGGTCGCCGCGATCTACTGGGACCAGGCGCCCGACGCGATCACGCTGACCGACACGCTCGGTCTGCCGTGGACGAGCCTGGCGGTCCAGGGCATCGCGACCGGCGGCCTGGGCTGCGGCGGGCCGACCGGCAACGCGACCGGCGCGCAGCTGTGGTACGCGCCGGTCACCGTGGCGGGGCCGAACTCGATCACGGCGGCGCAGACCTCGGGCACGCAGCCGCTCGGGCTGTTCGTGCTCGAGTACCGGGGCATCGACAACGGCAACGCGATCGACACGACGGGCGCTCAGCTCGCGCCCGCAGCGTCGAACGACGTGTTCATGCCGGCGCTGACGACGCACGACGACGACGTGATCGTCGTGTTGTTCAGTGACACGATCAACATCGGCACGATGACCGGGACGCCGGGCTTCACGATCGAAGCCCACGACGACCAGTTCCCGAACCTGCTCGAGGACGCGATCGTGCCCGCCGGGACGTACATGCCGACCGCTGCGCTGCCGCCGGGCCAAGACGACGCGTGCTGGGTCGGCACGGCGATGGCGCTGCGCGCGCACTGAACGTATGCTGCTGCCGAATGCCCGACATCACCGGCGCGCTCGCGATCATCGGCACGTTCGGCATCGCGCCGCTGATCGTCTACATCCGCGGGCGTCACAAGCTGCGCGAGCGCGAGCTCGCGCTCGAGGAGCGCAAGCAGCTCGCGTTGCCCGCCGGCGCGCCGCCCGACGACGTGAAGAAGCTCGAGGACGAGAACAAGCGCCTGCGCGAGCGCGTCGAGAATCTGGAGTCGATCGTGTGCTCGGTCGATTTCGAGCTCAACCAGAAGCTCGCGAAGATGATCGACGAGCAGCGCTCGCTCGTGCTGCCGGCCGCAGCGCCCGCGGCTCGTGCCCCGACCGCGAACACGGCGGGCCTCGACAAGACCGCGACGCTCGCGTCCGAGAAGTCGCCGCCGCCCGTGCCGGTCGCGACCACCGTGCTCGAGCCCGGCCAGGTGCTCGCGCAGCGCTACCGCGTGCAGCGGCTGCTCGGCAAGGGCGGGATGGGCGCGGTCTACCTCGCCGACGACGAGGTGCTGGGCGAGCTCGTCGCGCTCAAGGTGATCTCGAGCGCGTTCGCGTCGGACGAGCAGGAGATGGTCGCGCGGTTCCGGCGCGAGGCCGCCGCGGCGCGCAAGGTCAGCTCGCCGTCGGTGATCCGCATCCACGATCTCGGCGAGGCGCGTCCGGGACTGCTGTACCTGTCGATGGAGTACTTCCAGGGCCGCACGCTGTCGGACGTGATCGCGCAGCGCGGGCTCGTGCCGCTCAAGGACGTGCAGGACATCCTCGGGCAGATCGCGTCGGGCCTCGAGGCCGCGCACCAGGCCGGCGTGATCCATCGCGACCTGAAGCCGAGCAACGTGCTGGTCGGCGAGCGCGGCGCGGTGAAGCTGATCGATTTCGGGCTCGCGACGACGGCGGTCGGGCAGGGCCTGACCGCGACCGGCGCGATCCTCGGCACGCCGCACTACATGGCGCCCGAGCAAGTGCGCGGCAAGCCGGTCGACGCGCGCAGCGACGTCTACTCGCTCGGCGCGCTCGCGTATCACCTGGTGACCGGCCGCCCGCCGTTCTCCGGCGACAACGCGATCGCGATCGGCTTCGCGCATCTGTCGGAGGCGCCGCATCCGCCCCGCGAGCTGCGCAAGGATTGCCCGGCCGCGCTCGACGCCGCGATCCTCGCGGCGCTCGCGAAGTCGCCCGACGAGCGCCCCGCGAGCGCGAAGGCGTTCGCCGAGCGCGCGTTCAGCGCTGCGACGTGACCGGGCACTCGACGATGCCGCTCACGCGGACCGTGCGGCCCTCGTCGACGACGGCGTGGCGCACGACCTCCATCTGCGCGGCGCGAACCTCCTCGCAGGTCGGCGTCGCGCTAGGCGGCGCGAGCGGCGGCGGGTTCGCGGCGACCGCCGCCGGTGCCGGCGCGTCGTGCTCGCCCACGTTGTAGATCGAGTAGCCGTAGATCGCGCTCACCACGAACGGGACCGCGAGCAAGCCGAGGCCGGCCGCTTCGGCGCGCGCGCCGCTGCACCCGAGATCCTGCCCGCCGGTCTGCGCGAGCCCTGCGTCGCCGGGCGCCATCGGGCACGACGCGAGCATCGCGGCGCCGGCGACCGCCGCGGTGGCGATCACGGCGTCGACGACGATCGGCGCCCGGTACGGCTTGAACGACGCGTCTTTTCCGGGCGCCATCGCGAACGAGCAACCGGCAAAGCACAGGCATGTGACAGCGAGGATCGAGGTCGAGGTGCGCATGGGACGCGTCCAGAGCAACGCACGTGCCGCGGCTAACTCTGCTGTCCCGGTGGGCGCGAGCTCGAGTGGGCGACGAGCTCTACCAGAACCGCGACACGTGTGTCAGCTGCCGCGCTTTGCCGGACACCCGGGCGATCGCGCGACTCCGCTCTACGCCGCGCTGCGCGGGGTCGTCGGCGTGCCGACGTGGAACCCCGCGATGGGCGAAGCCGGCGGCACGATCGCGATCGGCGCGCTCGCGCTCGGCATCGCGCATCCGATCGCCCCGCATTTGTCGGTGCTCGGCGAGGCCGCCGTGCTGGACGGCTGGGAATCGAGCGCGGGCCAGCGTGCCGGCGTCACCGCCGCGCTCGCGCTCGACTGGACGCCGTAGCGGTTGCCAGCGCGAGCGCGAGCCTCACGCGCGGCTCCACCGCGAGTGCGCGACGATCCACTCGCTGCCGCGCGCGTAGCCGAACAGCTCGGCGCACGCCAGGAAGAACACGCGCCAGCGGTGGAACCTGCGCCGGTCGCCGAGCAGCGCGACGACCTCGGCCTCGTGCGCGAGGAGATTCGCGTGCCACGCCTCGGCGGTCTTCGCGTAGTGGGTGCCGTCGAGCTGCCACTCGCGATCGACGCGCAGGTCGTCCTGGAAATGGCGGAGCAGGCTCGCGCTCGGCATCAGGCCGCCGGTGAAGAACTCGCGCGCCATCCAGTCGGACGCGCCGCGATCCTCGAACGGATACGCGTGGCGGCGGTGCGCGAACACGTGCACGAACAGCGCGCCGCTGGGCCGCAGCCAGCTCGCGATCCGGCGCAGCAGCACGGCGTAGTTGCGCATGTGCTCGAACATCTCGATCGAGACGACGCGGTCGAAGCTCGCCGCCGCGAGCTCGAGCGTGCGGACGTCGGCGGTGATCACGCGGAGGTTGCCGAGCCCGCGCGCGGCGGCCGCCGCCGCGATGAAATCGCGCTGCGTGCGCGAGTTCGAGACCGCGGTGAACCGGCTCGCCGGATGGCGCGCGGCCGCCCACAGCGACAGCGAGCCCCAGCCGCAGCCGAGATCGAGCACGTCCTGGCCGTCGGCGAGGCCGGCGCGTTCGGCGGTCAGCGCGAGCATCGCGGCCTCGGCGTCGCCGAGCGTGCGCGTGCCGGCGGGCCAGTAGCACCCCGAATACTTCAGGTGTGGGCCGAGCACGTGCTCGAAGAACGCGGCCGGCACCTCGTAGTGCTGCGCGTTCGCGGCGGCGGTCTCGATCGCGACGTCGGCCGCGCGCAGCTCGGCGACCAGCGCGCGCTGGTCGCGGCGCCGCTCCTGGCGCAAGCGCAGCGCGCAGACCGCGCGGATGCCGGCCCGCAGCACCGGCTCCGGCACCAGTCCGCTATCGACGACGCGCTCGAGCGCCCCGGGCACGCGCGCAGCATACACCGAGCCCGAGCGCGATCAGCGCGAGCCCGTTGCCGCCGCCGCTCGCGTTGCAGCCGCTGTCTTCGTGATCCGGCGACATCGTCGTCTCGCCGGACTTGTCGGGATCGAGCGCGACGTCGACCGACGCGTGGCTCGGATCGTTCGTCGCGAGCACGAGGCTGCCGGCGAGCGAGCTCGGATCGGCCGCGGTGACCTGCAGCTGGCCGTCCTGGCCGGGCGCGATCGTGATCGGCGCGGCGGTCACGCCCGGCGGCGCCGAGTCGACCTGCACCGCGAGCGCCATCGTGCCGGTGTTGTGAAGCGTCAGCGTCTGCGTCGCGCCGGTC
>DATJXL010000108.1:0-4604 GCA_035500135.1 Kofleriaceae bacterium | reverse complement strand
CGGGGCTCGGCGGGCTCGCGCTCGATCCGGCGGACGTGTCGGCGGCGCTCGCCGCGCTGCGCACGCACCTCGACGCGCCGTCGACGCAGACCGCGGACCTCGTCCTCGTGATCGCCGCGATGGCCGCGATCGGCAACGGCGAAGAACGGCCGGCGCTGATCTCGCACTTGCTGCTCGCCCACGCCGACGACGATCTCGGCAACGACGCGGCGTGGAGCCAGGCGATCGCGCACGCGCTGCACGACCACGCCGGCCCCGCCGAGCGCGAGCTGCTCCGCCACGTCGCGTCCGATCCGCGCACGCGGCCGGCGCTCGCCCACGCGCTCGCCGAGATCCTGGCGGGCGATTGACAGCCACCGGCGCGCCGGTCACGCTGGTGGACTAGTGGCGCGCCGCTTCAAGATCGTCATCTGTCGCGGGCCCGAGTGCGGCGATCGCCGCGGCTCGGCGGCGCTGCACGAGGTGTTCCGATCTGCGCTCGAAGCGCACCACGCACGCGATCGCGCCGAGCTGGTATGGCAGTCTTGCTTCGGCCGGTGCTCGCAGGGGCCAAACGTCCTCGTCCGCGAGCTCGTCCCGGAGCCGGCGGGAGGGCTGGGTACCGGGTTTGCGACCTTGCCGGGCCCGCGCGGCGTCACGGCTCTGTATAATCGAGTAGACCCCGAGCGCGTGGAGCGTGTCGTGGTCGAGCACGTCGAGGGTGGCCGCGTCGTGCGCGAGTACATCGAGCGCGCTGGCATCCTCTACTCCGAACCCGTAGGATCAACGCAGAAAGATCGATAAGCATGACGCGCCTACCCATCCTGGTCGTTGTATCTGTCGCGCTTGCCTGGGGTTGCAAAGGCGAGACCGTCGTCAAGCCGGATCCGCAAACGCTCGCGGATCTCGACGCGTGCAAGAACCACACGGCCGAGCAGGACAAGCGCATCGCCGCGCTGACCGATGCCAATGCCGAGCTGATGCGCAAGCAGAACGGCTCGGCGGCGGAGGTCGTCGTCTCGATCGAAGGCAACGCGCTGGTCGTCAAGCCGTACACCGGCCCGGCGGCGCCGCCGATCGACAACGCCGCCGCGGCGGCCGGCGCGAAGCAGTTCATCGACGTGGTGCAGCGCTCGCGCGGCGCGATCCAGAAGTGCTACGAGCAAGCGCTGAAGAAGAACACGGGCCTGCAGGCGCGCACCGTCACGCTGACCGTGTCGGCGAGCTTCCAGCCGACCGGCGCCTACAAGGACAGCTCGTTCGCGCCGTCGCTCGGCGACACGTTCGACAACTGCATCAAGACCGTCGCGAGCCACTGGACGCTCCCCGCGAACCCGCCGGCGAGCTCGTTCCAAGCGCAGGTGTCCCTGACTCCGTCGTGACCGGGTCGCGACTACGCGACTTGGAGAAACGTCTCGAAAAGGAGCCGCACAATCTCGGCCTGCGCGTGACCGTGGCCGGCATGCTGCGCGAGGCCGGGCGCAGCGTCGAGGCGGTCGAGCTGTATCGCTCGGTCGCGCTCGCGTATCGCGATCAGGGCCGGCCGCAGCAGGCGATCGCGGTCTGCCGCAGCATCCTCGAGATCGCGCCCGACGACGCCGCGTGCCAGGGCCTGCTCGCACAGCTCGCGCCGCCGCCGCGCGGCAGCGAGAAGGTCATCGAGTCGCCCGCGATCGAGCTCGAGGCAGGCACGCCGCCGCCGGGGACGAACCCGGGCATCGAGCGGCTGACGCCCGACCCGCGGCGATCGATCGCGACGCCGTTGCCGGGCGCGGTGCCGTATCACGTCGCGGACCCGACCTCGGGCGTGGCGCTATTGACGCCGACCGATGCCGGCGTCGCGCGCGCCGCGACAGGCGACGACGACAGCCTCGACGACACGCACCCCGGCGAGCCCGTTGCGGAGCCCGAGCCTGGCCTCGGCAACGCGGCGCGCAAGATCGCGGGGATGATCGCGGGCGTCGACGCGCTCGACCTCGCGGCCGAGCTCGAGACGCGCAAGCGCCCGCGCGTCGAGCCATCGCAGCTCGAGAAGGTCGTGAACCAACCTCTGCCGACCGCGCCGGTCGAGCGCCTCGACCTCGACGACATGGTGACGCCGGCGGTCGCGCAGGGCGCGCTGCCTCGTCCGCGCGACAGCGAAGAGGAGCTGACGCAGCCGCGCGAGAAGCTGCCCGGGCACGACGGCGACGACGAGACCCGGTAGCTTTCTAGACCGGTTTCGCCCTAGCCGAACGCGTCTGCGAACGCGCGATGGTTCGCGCTCGACTCGCGGTCGCCGAGCACGGCGAACACGACGCGATCGAATGCTCGCGCGTAGTCGCCGGCGAGCAGCACCTTCCACGCATCGGCGACCATCGCCGGGTCGTTTCCGAACACGCCGGCACCCCACGCGCCGAGCACGAGCGTGTCGATCGCGTGGTGGCGCGCGATCGCGAGCACGAAGCCGGCGCGGCGGCGCAGCGCGGCCTCGACCTCGGCGCGATCGAACCGACCTTGCTGGCGCAGCGCGGACGCGTTCGGCGCCGCGCAGGTGATCACCGACGCCAGCACGGGCGCATCGAGCCAGTTGCCATCGTCGGTGCGGAAGAACGGCACGCGCGGCGAGTAGATCGCGCGATCGAGGTACAGCGCCGAGCGATGCGCGCGGTTGTCCGCGTAGAACGCTGGCTGGGTGCACTGGCATGGATAGAGCGCGCTCGATCGCGCGAGCGACTCTTCCTGCGCCTGCGCACCGCCGAGGAAGCCACCGCCGGCGTTCTTCGCGGACGCGAAGTTCAGCACGCCGAGGTGATCGCGCCGCGGCGCGAGCCGGACCAGCGCGTCGATCGTGGTCTCGCCGGTGACCGCGAGCGCGGTCGCGGCGCGCGGGTGTCCCGCATCGAACCCGCCGGGTTCGTACGCCACGGTTCCGGCCTTCGCGTCGTCGATCGCGCGCGCGAGATCGACCCGCTCGCCGCGGCCGTTCGTGTAATGACCGGCATCGCACGCGGCGAGCGTGGTCTTCGCGATCGTCACCTTCATCGACCGGTTGCCGCCGCCGGCCGAGCGGTTCACCGGGAGGTCGATGAACTCGGGCGGCACGTGCTCGACGAGCCACACGCCGTTTGCCGAGCGATAGAACACGTGGCCGGCGGCGGCCATGGCGCCGGCGCGGACGACGAGCACGACCGGCTTGCCGCGCCGGCTGCCGACGTGCTCCGCGGTGTCGCGATCGGCCGACAGATGCACGTGGTGACGCTCGCCCTTGACGAGCCCGCTCGCGCGGATCGACGCGACGAAGCGATCGACGGTGCCGTGAAACAGGCGGTCGGGCGGCGCGAGCGGCGCGAGATCGAGCTCGACGTCGATCGAATGGCCCTGGTTCGCCCGGATGCGCGTGCCGTCGGGCGACAGCGCGAACCGCTGCTTGTCGGAGCTCGCGACGATCGCGGCGAGCTCGTCGCGGGTGATCGCGACGCCGTGGGCCGCGCACGCGTCGAGCAGCGCGGCGACGTCGGTCCAGCCCGCGTTATCGAGCGTGATGCCGACCCGCGCCGGCTCGTGGCGCAGGACGAGAGACAGGAACTTGGAGACGCGCTTCGACATGGCACATTAGTGTTATATATACACTATGAAACGCGCGCGCGACAAGCGGTTTCGGCTGCACCCGCCAACCCCGCAACAGTTAGCCTCGCCGCGCCTTCAAGATCCGCTCGAGCGCGATGCCCGCGGCACGCGCGGCGAGTGCGAGCTGATCGTCGAAGGCGTGGGCGGTGCGGTGATCGCCGAACAGGATGCCGACGACGCGCTCGCGCACCGCGACCGGGACCAGCAAGATCTCGGGCGGCGCCGCGCCGAGCACCGCGGCCAGGAACGTGCGGCTGGCGTCGTCGTGCATCGGGCCGCGATAGGGCAGGCGCGTGCCGACGACGTCCTGCAGCGTCGACGGCCGATCGAGCCGCAGCGACGCGCTCGACATCGCCGCCGGCCGCGGGTTGACCGCGAACAGCGACAGCTCGCCGGCGCGCACCGCGAAGAAGCCGGCGCGGCGGTGCGTGCGCCCGAGGTGCCCGATCATCAGCGCGACGACCTCGTCGCGATCCTCGGCGCGCTCGAGCTCGCGGATCAGATCGAGCACGCGCCCGGTCGTGTCCTCGAACGCGCGCGCGAGCGTCTTGGCCGACGCGTCGGGCCGGCCGATCTCGGGCGCGAGCGGCGGCGCGATCATGAGCGGCGCCGAGTCGACGTTCGGGATCGGAATCACGCCCGATACCGGCTCGATCGCGCCCGGCATCGCGCCGAGCAGCGGCGGCGGGATCGTCGTGCCCGGCGGACCCCAGCCGTCGTCGAGCGGCTCGACCGCGGCCATGACCGTCGTCGCCGGGCCCGCCGGTACGAGCTCGTCCTCGTCGTCTTCGTCGTCGTCGCTCGTCGAGCGCGCGCGGACGTTGTCGAGGCTGATCTTGCCGCTCGGCGGCGGCACCGGCGATGCGGTCGGCAGCGGCGGCGGGATCGTGACCGGGCTCGTATCGTCGTCGGTGACCGGGCTCGGCGGCGCCGCGAGGATCTCCTCGGAGGTCGTGTGATCACCTTCCGGCGCCGCCGGCGTGTCGAGCTTGGTCGGATCGTCGTCGACAGGTACA
>DATJXL010000107.1:0-52723 GCA_035500135.1 Kofleriaceae bacterium | reverse complement strand
CGTTCGCGAAATCCGGCATCTGGATCTTGCTCGATCCGGGCGTGACCATCACCGATGGCACGGCCTCGCCGGTCGGCGTGTTGCGCTGAGGGATGCCGGCGGGAAGCATCTCGCCGCTCGCGGAGCGCGGGATCGGCGGTGGTCGCGGCACCGGCGTCGCCGGCGACTTCGCGGGCCCCAGCGAGATCGGCGCGGCGTTCGGATCGTCGGCGGCCTTCAGGATCTCGTCGCGCGCGGCCATCTCGTCGCCGAAATCCGTGAACAACAGGCGCGCGAGATCCTGTGGCTGCGCCGGTCCGCCGAGCGTGGCGACCGAGTTCCTGATCGCGTTGCCGAACGCCTGCGCGGTATCGAAGCGGCCCGCCGGATCGCGCGCCATCGCCTGCAAGAGCGCCGCGCGCATCCCCGGCGGCAGGTCGGGGCGGCGATCGCGAATCTCCGGAATCGGCTCCTCGGTGATCGCCTTGAACGTCAGGAAATCGGAGTCGCGGTGGAACAGCCGCCGGATCGACAGCATCTCGTACATCACGACGCCGAGCGCGAAGATGTCGCTGCGCCGATCGAGCGGCTTGCCGAGAATTTGCTCGGGCGACATGTACGCGTTCTTGCCTTTCACCGTGCCGGTGCGCGTGCGCGAGTTCGCGCCGCGCGCCTTCGCGATGCCGAAGTCGAGCAGCTTCACGGTGCCGTCGCCGGTCACCATGATGTTCGGCGGCGACACGTCGCGATGCACGACGCCGAGCAATTGCCCGTCGGGACCGCGCGCCTCGTGCGCCGCGTGCAGGCCCTCGCAGGCCTGGCAGATGATGCCCGCGACGACGCGATAGTCGAGCATCTTCCCGGCCTTCGACAGCTTCGTCATCATGCGCGACAGCGGCACCCCGTGCAGGTACTCCATCGCGATGAACCACGTGCCCGCGAACTGACCGAACGAGCGCACGTTGCACACGTTCTTGTGCGCGAGCTTCGCGGCGAGGTCGGCCTCGTCGCGGAACATCGTCACGAAGTGCTCGTCCTCCGCGAGGTGCGGGAGGATCCGCTTGAGCACCATCAGATCTTTCTCGCCCGGTCCCGACGAAGGACGCGCGAGATAGATCTCGGCCATGCCGCCCGTAGCGAGCTTGGCGAGCAGCTGATAGCTGCCGAAATCTCTAGCGTCGCGAGGGACCAGAGTCCCCGCCGGAATCGTCACGCCACTATGATGCCAGAGGAATTTCCCGGATTTAAGCCCGAGCTGCCATAGACCGCGCCTGGCATCGATCGAGCCAGGCCTGAGTGCTCGCGGCGGCGATCGGCAACGTCTCTTCGAGCTCGGCGACGATCCCGCGTTCGATGCGCGCGGCGAGCCATGCGATATCCACCGACACGTGGCCAGCGTAGGTGCGGTGGACCTCGGTCGCGCGGACCTGATCGAGCCGATAGGTTCCGAGGATCTGCACGCGGCCGCGCAAGAGCGAGGGGCGGATGTCCATCTCCATCACACCTGCGGTGCGTTTCCACGTCACGTGCTCGATGTAGTGCAGCTGGCCCGGCACGAGCGGCCGCACGAGCGCGGGCAACTGCCGGCGCGGCACGACCCGGCACACGCGGCGCAGCTCGTCGCCGCGATCTGCGAGCTCGATCACGTCGCGTTCGGCGATCGCGATCGCGCGATCCTGCTCGAGCTGTTGATCGACATCGAAGTATGCGGCGAACACGGCGTCCACCGAAGGTGCGCGGAACACGTGCTCGAAGCAGAACGGCGTCATCTCGCCTGGAGCATAGAGTCACGGATCGGTCAGGTCACGACGATCGATGTTGCAAGGTTGCTGCAGTCGTGACGGCGCGCTGTGAGGTCGACGGTCACGCTGCTGTCATGTCGTACGCCGTTGCCGTGGATCGTCCGCGTTGGCGCGAGAACCTGCCGTTCTGGGGTGTGCATGTCGCCGCGGTGGTCGGCGCGATCTGGGTCGGGTTCGGCTGGACGGCCGCGACCTGGCTCGTCGGCGGCTACGCGGTGCGGATGTTCGCGATCACCGCCGGATATCACCGCTACTTCGCCCACCGCTCGTACAAGACGGGCCGCGCGTTCCAGCTCGTGCTCGCGGTGCTCGGCGCGACCGCGGCGCAGCAAGGCCCGCTGTGGTGGGCGGCGCATCACCGACGTCATCACAAGTACTCCGATCAGCCCGAGGACGTGCACTCGCCGCGGCAGCGCGGCTTCCTGTGGTCGCACGTGCAGTGGATCCTGTCGAGCCGGCACAAGGAGACCGACCTCGCGGCCATCCGCGACTTCGCGCGCTATCCCGAGCTGCGCTGGCTCGACGATCACGACACGATCCCCGTGATCGCGACCGGCATCGCGACGTTTCTCGTCGGCGGCACCACCGCGCTCGTATGGGGCTTCTTCGTGGCGACCGTCGCGTGCTGGCACGTCACGTTCTGCATCAACTCGCTCGCGCACGTGTGGGGCCGCCGTCGCTACGCGACCGCCGACGACTCGCGCAACAACGCGGTGCTCGCGCTGCTGACGTTCGGCGAGGGCTGGCACAACAATCACCATCACTACCAGCGCGCGGCGCGCCAGGGCTTCTTCTGGTGGGAGCTCGATGTCTCGTACTACGCGCTCAAGGTGCTCGAGGCGCTGCGCGTCGTGCGCGACGTCGGCGGCGTGCCCGAGCACGTGCGCGGCGGCGTCATCGAACGGCCGCCGAGCCCGCCGTTGTCGTCGTGCCGGACATCAGCGGCGGGCTCAGCACCGAGCCCGTCGGGCTGAGGCCCATGTTGTTCCTGGTGTTCAAACGAATCCGGCCGACGCCGCCGCCGCCGCCCGCGGCTTGCATGGCCATGTTTCCGCCGTTCATGCCGTCCGCCATCATGTTCGACGCTCCGTTGCCACCGGCGGCGGTACCCGCGCCGCCGCTGGTGCCCATCGCGGCGGCTTGCGACGGCTGACCGGACTGGCCCGCGGAAGCCGTGGTCGTGCCGCCGCCACCACCGCCGCCGCCGTTCACCGCGAGCGTGCCCATGACCGTCACGAGCGGAGCCTCGATCAAGATCGCGCCGCCCGCGCCGCCGCCGCCGCCGCCATTGTTCGTCATCGTCCCGCTGACCCCGCCGCACCCGCCGGCATTGATGACGCCCTGGTTGCCGATCACGACGGACGTGTTCGACTCGAGCTGCACCGCGCCGCCACCGCCACCGCCGGGACCGAAGGTCGCGCCGCCGCCGCCCGCGGCGCCGCCGCCACCGCCGACGAGCAGCGCGAGTGTCGGGTCGCCGTAGACCACGCCGCCGGCCTGGTGCTGCGCCGCGCTGGCGCCGTTGGCGCCACCACCGCCGGTGCCGCCGAACCCGCCGCCACCGCCAGCGAGGCTCGCGGCGGCCGCGCCGGTTCCGCCGCCCGATCCCGACCCGTCTGCGCCGGCCGCCGAGCCGCCGGCAAACCCGCCCGGTCCGGGCGCCGAATTGGCGCACGAGCCGGTCACGTCGAGCGTGCTGCCGATCGAGATCTCGCCGTCGGCGACCAGCGCGATCGGATGCGTGCCGACGAGGTGGACGGTGCCGATCACGCCGAGCGACGCGAACCGGAACATCGCGATCGGATCGCGCTCCTCGAAGTCGATCCCGTTCATCACGCCGCTGCCGGAGCCGCGCACGGACGTCGGGTTTCCGGCCGAACCGATCGCGCCGGTGTCCCCATCGACGAACAGATCCGAGCCGAGCGAGGTCGTCGTCAGATTCGATCCGGCCGCGACATCGCCGAGGAGCAGGCCGCCGCCCGACGGGACGAGCTGCTCGCAGTGCGGGCCCGCGGTCAGCGTGCATCCCCACGGGCACGTCTCGGATCCGAGCTGCGAGCCGCTGCCGCCGTCGCAGGTCGTGACGAGGACGTCGCCGTCGCACGTCGCGACCGCATCGGGGCAGCCGGCATCCTCGATCGGTCGCGCGTCGCCGCCGCCGCCGAGCGGGTTGCCTGGCGTGAAGTGACACGCGGCGACGCCCGCACCCGCGATCACACCAGCCCGTAGCCAGCTCGCCGCCGTCGACATCGACCTCCCGACGATATCAGCGAATCGCGACCGGCGGCGGCTTCACGAGATAGTCGAAGTACGAGCTCGGATCACCGCGGTGACCGTCCATCGCGGCCCGCGCGACGTTGTACAGCTCGCGCGCGGTGACGTAGTGGAGCGTCCAGCCGCGCCGGGTCGCGTCGCGCAGCGCGGCGTGCAGCGCGTGACCGCCTCGACCGAGCAGCGAGCTCGCGGTCGTTTCGACCGCGCCGTGCGTGTGCACCTTCACGAACACCCATTCGGGGCGGCCCGCGACGTGGATGCCCTGCGCGAGCCAGCTCGCGATGCGCGCGGCGGTCGGCGGATCGTCGCCGGTCAACGCGCCGTTCTCGAGCCGCACGCGCCGGCCCTCGCGCACGAGCGCGAGCGGGCCGGTGACGAGCAGCACGCGATCGTCGTAGCTCCGGCCGACGCGCGCGCGTTCGCCGCGCTCGTAGCTGCGCCGGCGCGCGAGCTCGCCGGTCGGCCAGTAGATCTGGTTGACCTTGTCGGGCTGACACGGGTCGGGCGCCGACGGAAACGTCAGGTCGACGTAGCAGCCCAGCTCGTGCAGGAGCGGCAGCTCGTCGTCGACACCGCACCAGCGGCCGTCCGGGCGGCCGTTCGCGAGGCTCCAGTTGCCGTGGATGAACGCCCACGCGTAGCCGGCGTCGCGCCGCGACAGGTGTCCGTGCTCGGCGAATCGCGCGAGGTGATCGCGAATGCGCGGCGCGAGCGTCTGCGCGGTGTCGCCGTCGTGGTGGAGATGAAACTCGACCTCGCCGTAGCCGGCGCGCACGAGCTCGCCCAGCCGCTCGAGAAAGTACGGCCGATATTCTTCACCGGGGAAGAACCAACCATGGCGCGGTGGGCGCCCGTTCGCGTCGCGAAACTCGTCGGCGAGCCGCGCGTAGCGCTCGACCCAGGTGTCGACGCGCGTGCGCCCGATGTCGTCCGGAGCGCCACCCCACAACGGCTCGAAGTGATCGCACAGCGCGAACAGGACATGACGCCGCGCGAGCTGTGTCGTGCGCGCTCGGCGCACGAGGTGGCGTGCGTAATCGGGCAGCCAGCGGTGGAGGTTCTTGCGACGGAGCCGGGACAGCATCTGGAGTGGTTGCTAGGAATTCGACCAGAGGCAATGCAGATGGATGTATATGGGCCGTTGCTGGCCAGGGCATTGTTCCCGGCCTTCGAAGCGGCGCGCGGGCGGCCGACGGTGCCGCTCCTGCGCTACTTGCAAACCACGGAGCGCTGGTCACTCGCCGCGCTGCGCGACCTCCAGGTCGGGCTGCTGCGCCGGCTCGTCCGCCACGCGTACCAGCACACTGGATATTTTCGCGCCGTGCTGGACGAGCGCCGGCTCCGTCCCGAGGACTTCGGGTCGCTCGACGTCCTGCGCGAGCTGCCGCTGCTCGACCGCGACACCGTGCGCGCGACGATGACGACGCGCCTCGCGAACGCGCCACCCGGCGCGGTGATCCAGAAGGCGACGAGCGGCACGACCGGCGAGCCGATCGTCGTGCGCTACAACGCGGAGTCGCGGCACTGGCGCGACGCGACCCGCTGGCGCGGCTACGGCTGGGCCGGCTATCGCATCGGCATGCGCGCGCTCCACTACTGGGGCGTGGCGCCGGCGCCGGCGAGCTGGTTCACGCGCCGCAAGATCGCGCTCGATCGCAAGCTCAAGCGCGACCTCTACCTCGACAGCACGCCGCGCGGCGACGGCGCGCTGACCGCCGCGCTCGCGCGGATGCGCCGGTTCGATCCGCAGGTGATGGTCGCGTACTCCGCGGGCGCCGCCGCGCTCGCGCGGTTCGTCAACGAGCACGGCCTGCGCGACTGGGATACCGTGCCGGTGATCGTCGGCGCCGAGCGGCTGTGGCCGCAGGATCGCACCGAGATCGAGCGCGCGTTCGGCCCCGCATTCGAGACCTACGGATGCCGCGAGGTCATGCTCGTCGCGTCGGAGTGCGAAGCACACGCGATGCATGTCTCGATGGAGGCGATGGTCGTCGAGTTGATCGTGCGCGAGCCCGACGGCACGGTGCGGCCGGCGCGCGCGGGCGAGACCGGCGAGGTCGTGATCACCGACCTCCACAACCTCGCGTGCCCGATGATCCGCTACGTCAACGGCGACGTCGCGGTCGCGCACGACCACGATGAATCGTGCGCGTGCGGCCGCGGATTGGAACGCATCGGCCCGGTCGAGGGACGCGTGACCGAGACCTTGCGCGACGGCCGCGGCAACGCCGTCGGCGGGCTCGTGTTCAGCATCCTGTTCGCGGTGCTCGATCAGGTCGCGAAGCAGTTCCAGGTCGTGCAGCGCGCGGATGGCAGCATCGTGATGCGCGTGATTCCGCTGATCGGCGACGCGCTCCCCGCCGCTGCCGCACGCCAGATCCACGCGTTCGCCGCGAAGTACCTGCCGGGTGCGCCGTTCGCGATCGAGCACGTCGCGGAGATTCCACTCACGGCCGCGGGGAAGCGCAGAGTGGTCGTGGTGGAACCCGCAAGCACCGCGTAGCGTGGCGCAGCTCGCACGGCGTGAGGCTTGCTACGCGTGTCGCGTAGCACATGGATCTGTACGGCGCGCTGCTCGCGAACACGCTGTTCCCCGCCTTCGAGGCCGTGCGCGGGCGTCCCACCGTGCCGCTCCTGCGCTACCTCGGCGAGACCGAGCGGTGGTCGGCGAGCGTGCTGCGCGAAGTCCAGGTCGGGTTGTTGCGCCGGCTGCTCCGCCACGCGCACCGACACACCGCGTACTACCGGCGCTTGCTCGACGAACGCGGGCTGCGCGCCGAGGACTTCGTCTCGCCCGACGATCTCGGCAAGCTCCCGCTGCTGGATCGCGCCACCGTCCGCGCGACGATGCGCGAACGCACCGCGAACGCACCGCCGGCGGCGATCATTCGCAAGACCACGAGCGGCAGCTCGGGCCAGCCGGTCGAGGTGCTGTACAACGCGGAGTCGCGGCACTGGCGCGACGCGATCCGCTGGCGCGGCTACGGCTGGGGGGGCTATCAGATCGGCATGCGCGCGCTCCACTACTGGGGCTTCGTGCCGGCCGCGGTGCCGACCTGGTGGCAGCGCGGCAAGGTCGCCGCGGACCGGCTACTCAAGCGCGATCTCTACGTCGACTGCACGCCGCGCGGCGACGCGGCCCTCGCGCGCGTCGTCGACGAGCTGAAGCGGTTCCGGCCCGACGTGATCGTCGCGTACGCGACCGGCGCGGGCGCGCTCGCGCGCTTCGTCGAGCGCCGCCGGCTGCGCGACTGGGACGAGATTCCGGTGCTGACCGGCGCCGAGCGCCTGATGCCGCACGATCGCGCCGCGATCGAGCGCGCGTTCGGACCGGCGTTCGAGACCTACGGCTGCCGCGAGGTCATGCTGATGGCGTCGGAGTGCGAGGCCCATGACGGGCTGCACGCGTCGATGGAGAACCTGATCGTCGAGGTCGTCGTCCGCGATCCGGACGGTCGCGTGCGCAAGGCATTGCCGGGCGAGACCGGCGAGGTCGTGATCACCGACCTCCACAACCTCGCGTGCCCGCTCATTCGCTACGTCAACGGCGATCTCGCGGTCGCACGCGGCGACGAACGTTGTCCGTGCGGTCGCGGCCTCGATCGCATCGGGCCGATCGAAGGGCGAGTCACCGAGACCTTGCACGACGGCGCGGGACGGCCGGTCGGCGGGCTCGTGTTCAACATCCTGTTCTCGTCGATCGGCCACGTCGCGCGCAACTTCCAGGTCGTGCAGCGCGTCGACCGCAGCGTCGTGTTCAAGGTCGTGCCGTACGAAGGCCGCGCGCTGCCCGCGCGCGAGGAGGCGATCCTGCGCGCGCACGCCGCGCGTTACCTGCCGGGCGCGCCGTTCGAGATCCAGATCGTCGACGACATTCCGACCGCGGCGGCCGGCAAGCGCAAGGTCGTCGTCGTCGAGCGCGGGTGATCACTGGAGCCCGTAGACGGTGACCGACAGGAACGTCGCGGTTGCCGAAACGGCTCCGACCTCGAGCAATTCGGGTAGCTGGACATCGGTCGCGAGCACCACCGTCTCGCTCGTGGAGCCACGCCTCGCCGTGCACGTGTTCGGTTGGGCATCGGTATCGAGGTAGAGCGCGACGGGATCGGCCGAGGCCGGGAACGCGGCGGCGGAACCGCTGCCGCCCGAGCCCTTGCCCCCGGAGTACTCGATCGGAAACACCGCGATCCCGGTGAAGGTGAACGCGGCGCCGTTGATGCAGACGATCTCCTCGTCCATACCCTCGACGCCCGACGACAGCAAGATTCCCGCACCGGCCAGGAGCTGGTTGTTCAGGCTGATGTAGGTGAGCGTGACCTCGATCGTCGCGTGCTTGTAGGCATTCGTGTCGAGCGCGCTCGTCGCGATAAAGTCGGAGCCCAGTCCGGTGACCGAGTAGTCGTCGCTGCCGAGCGCGAACGTGCCGTCGGTGACCGTCCACGAGGAGTCGGTCACGAAGCCGTCGAACGCGACGATCATGTCGGCGACGCCGGGATGCGGATCGCACGCGTCGCCGACGCCGTCGTCATCGCTGTCGGCCTGGTCGGCGTTCGCGTCGGCGGGGCAGTTGTCGCAATCGTCCGCGATGCCGTCGCCATCCTCGTCGTGCGTGGTGTGGAGCGGCGACCAGCAGATCCGCGACTTCGTCGTGTCCAGACCGAACACGTCGTTGCAGCCCAAGACCAGCACGATGCTCGCCACTAGCCGCACGCGCCCATTGTAACCGAAGGCGCTATGCTGCCTGCGTGCGCGTGCCACTTGTCGTGGTGACCGGCTTCCTCGGGGCCGGCAAGACGACGCTCGTCAACCGCCTGCTGGCGCGGCGGGCGCGCGCCGGCGCCACGACCAAGCTCGGCGTGATCGTCAACGAAGCCGGCGAGATCGGCATCGACGGCGCGCTGCTCGGCGGTGCCGCGCGCCAGGTCGAGCTGCCCGGCGGCTGCGTGTGCTGCGTGCTCGGCGACGACCTCGACCGCACGCTGCTCGACCTCGTCGCGGCGACGCCCGGCCTTGCCGCGATCGTGCTCGAGACGTCGGGCGTGGCCGAGCCGCTGCCGATCGCGTGGGCGATGCGCCGCGATCCGGTGCAGCAGCACGTCCGGCTCGCCGCGGTCGCGACGCTCGTCGACGCGACCGGGTTTCGCGCGTCGCTCGGGCAGTCGGCGGCCGTCGCCGCCCAGGTCGCGTACGGCGACTTCCTGCTCGTCACGAAGGCGGAGCTCGCAGGGCGCGACGAGACGCGCGCCGCGATCGCAGCCGCGCAGGCGCTCGCGCCTCGCGCGATCGTGCGCGAAGGCACGAGCGACGACCACGCGGCGTGGCTCGAGCAGGTGCTCGCCGATCCCGATCTCGAGCACGTGCCGGCGCACGGCGAGCACGACCACGACCACGATCACGATCACGTCCACGATATCGACTCGATCTGGATCGACGTGCCCGGCGAGCTCGATCTCGAGGAGCTCGAGGACCAGCTCGCGGCGCTGCCCGGTAACTACGTGCGCATCAAGGGGATCGTGCGCGCGGCCGACGAGCGCGGCGCGGTCGGCTGGTTCGCGGTCCATCGCGTCGGCCTGCGGGTGTCGAGCGAGCCGTTCACGGGCGGCGCGGCCTGGCCGCACGCGACCGGCCGGCTCGTCGCACTCGGCAGCGATCTCGAGTCGCCCGCGCTGCTACAGTGCGTGACGGCCTCGCTCCGATGACGACCCGGTGGATTTCGCAGCTGCTCGTGCTCGCCGCCGCGTGCGGACAGGAAAAGATCGAGGTCTCGCCCGCCCCGCAAGCCGACTACAACCGGGGCCGGCTCGTCGCCGCAGTCGACGCGTTCGTCGCCGGTGGCCGCACGGCGCCGGCATTCGCGACGCTCGCGCAGACCGTGACGTCGCTGCGGCCGGGCATGGACAAGTCGGTCGCGCAGGAGGCCGAGCTCAAGATGATGGTGCTCGGCCTCGCGCCGGTGAAGGCGCTCGCCGACAAGCCGCCGGGCGATCGCGCCGGGGCGCTCGCCGTGACCGTGTGGCCGGCGCTGCTCGCGTCCGCGATCGAAGCCGACGAGATGCTCGAGGTGCGCGATCCGAACGGGCCGCTGTTGTGGCCGAAGCCCGGCGAGGACGCGACCGTCTATCTCGAGCGCCTGTGCGGCGGGCCGCTCGCGGCCGACTGCAAGCACGTCGTGCCCGAGCTGCAGAGCCAGGTCGTCGAGGCGATCGCGATCCGGCGCGCGACCGAGCGCGTGCGCAATGCCGTGATCGAATGCCTCGAGTGCAACGGCGACAAGGCCGATCCGCGCTGGCACGAGGCCGTCGCCGGCTGGGAAGCGCTCGATCGCGCGGTCTCCGACGGCCTCGCCGACGTCGAGCGCCGCGGCGATCCCGAGAACTGGCCCGCCGCCGGCAACGCCGCCGACGACGATCCCGGGCTGCCCGAAGCCGAGGTGTCGCCGCACGGCGATCTCCTGCTCGGCGGCCACAGCTACGGACCGAACCAGATGCGCCTCGACGTGCTGCGCGAGCTACGCGGCTCGGGCGACGCGATCGAGCTCCACGTCCACCCCGAGATCACGCTCGTCGAGCTGCGCGCGTTGCTCGTCGACGCGCATCGCGCGGGGTGCGCGCGCATCGCGGTCGTCGCGCGCGAGCCGGTGTATCCGTGGCGGCGCAGGGTGTACTGGGTCGCGGCCGGCAGCGGCATGCGCGCGAGCCTGCGCCCGACCGATTCGCTCCAGCTGCTCTTGCACTCGATCGATGAAGTCTCCGGGCCCGGAACCGTGGCGCGGGTGGACTGAGTGGACGGCGACGACCGCGACGATCGCGACGAGCGGGCGCGCGCGCAGCAGATCGCCGAGCTCTCGCACAAGCGCCGGCTCGCCGAGCGACTCGCGAAGCGCGGGCTCGCGATCGCGGTGAGCGGACCGTTCGCGGCGGTCGTGTGCGCGATCGTCGGCAGCACGTGCCACGCGCCGCTCGTGGCCACGCTCGGCCTGTTCTACGCGTGGACCGCGATCGTCGCCGGCGGCGTGTACTCGGCGGGCAACGAGATGGCGCGCCGGTCCGCCGTGCGGCAGCTGCGCGCGCTCGACGAGCACCGCCGGCTGCCCGAGGCGCGCGTCGTCATTCGCTGAGCGTGGCCGCGCGAACCGGCCGATCGCATCAGCCTCCGCCCTCGGGCTTGTGCTGGCGCTCGCGGTGGACGAACGTGGCCTTCGCGAAGTCGCGGTTCGCGAGCGCCATGACGTCGCGCGAGATCTGCTTGGGGCACGCGGCCTCGCACTCGAAGTGGTTCGAGCACGCGCCGAACCCGGCGGCGTCCATCGCGTCGATCATCGCCTGCGTGCGGTGCAGGCGCTCGGGCTGGCCCTGCGGTAGGTGATGCAGGTGCGCGAGCTTCGCCGCGACGAACAGCATCGCCGAGCCGTTCGGGCACGCGGCCACGCACGCGCCGCAGCCGATGCACGCGGCCGCCTCGAACGCGGCGTCGGCGCTCTCCTTCGCGATCGGCACCGAGTTCGCGTCGGGTGCCGAGCCGACGTTCTCGGTGATGAAGCCGCCCGCCATCATCACGCGATCGAACGCCGAGCGATCGACGCACAGATCCTTGATCACGGGGAACGCGGCGGCGCGCCACGGCTCGATCCAGATCTCGTCGCCGTCCTTGAAGAAGCGCATGTGGAGCTGGCACGTGGTCGTGCCGCGGCGTCCGCCGTGCGGCCGGCCGTTGATCATCAGCGAGCACGCGCCGCAGATGCCCTCGCGGCAATCGTGATCGAACGCGACCGGCTCGGAGCCCTTCGCGGTCAGCTGCTCGTTCAGGACGTCGAGCATCTCGAGGAACGACGCGTGCTCCGACACGTCGTGCACCGGATACGTCACGAACTTGCCCTCGGCCTTCGCGCTCGACTGCCGCCACACGTGAAGCGTGAGCTTCATCCCGCTCATTTGTAGCTCCTCGTCGCGAGCTTGACGTTCTCGAACGCGAGCTGCTCGGCGTAGCGCTCCGGCAGCGCGTCGCCGGCGTATTCCCACACCGCGACGTGGCAGAACCGGTCGTCGTCGCGCTTGGCCTCGCCGTCGCCGGTCTGGTGCTCGACGCGGAAGTGGCCGCCGCAGCTCTCCTCGCGCACGAGCGCGTCGCGGCACATCAGCTCGGCGAATTCGAGAAAATCGGCGACGCGCCCGGCCTTCTCGAGCGACTGGTTGAACGAGTCGCGCTCGCCGAGCACGGTGACGTCGGACCAGAACTGCTCGCGCAGCTTCGGGATCTGTGCGAGCGCGCGCTCGAGCGACTCCTTGCTGCGCGCCATGCCGCAGTCTTCCCACAGGATGTGGCCGAGCTCCTTGTGGAACGAGTCGATCGAGCGCTTGCCGCGCGCGTTGACGAGCCGATCGAGCTTCGCGCGCACCTCGTTGTGCGCGTCGCGGAACGGCGCGCCGTTCTCGTCGGCGAGCGACGCGGCCTGCACGCCCGCGAGGTAATTGCCGATCGTGTACGGGATGATGAAGTAGCCGTCGGCGAGACCTTGCATGAGCGCGCTCGCGCCGAGCCGGTTCGCGCCGTGGTCGGAGAAGTTCGCCTCGCCGAGGCAGAACAGGCCGGGCACCGTCGTCATCAGGTTGTAGTCGACCCACAGCCCGCCCATCGTGTAGTGCACGGCCGGGTAGATGCGCATCGGCACGCGATACGGATCCTCGCCGGTGATCCGCTCGTACATCTCGAACAGGTTGCCGTACTTCTCCTCGATCCTGTCGCGGCCGTCGCGCGCGATCGCGTCGCGAAAATCGAGGTACACGCCGCGGCCGCCGGGGCCGACGCCGCGGCCGTCGTCGCATTGCTCCTTCGCGGCGCGGCTCGCGATGTCGCGCGGCGACAGGTTGCCGAAGCTCGGATACTTGCGTTCGAGGTAGTAGTCGCGCGCGTCGTCGGGGATGTCGCCCGGCGGCCGGGCGATGTCTTCCTTCTTCCTCGGCACCCACACGCGGCCGTCGTTGCGCAGCGACTCGCTCATCAGCGTGAGCTTGCTCTGGTAGTCGCCGGCGACCGGAATGCACGTCGGATGGATCTGCGTGAAGCACGGGTTGGCGAAGCCGGCGCCGCGCTTGTACGCGCGATACGTCGCGGTGACGTTGCAGCCCTTCGCGTTCGTCGACAGGTAGAAGACGTTGCCGTAGCCGCCGGTCGCGAGGACGACCGCGTGCGCGGCGTGCGAGCGGATCGCGCCGGTGACGAGATCGCGCGTGACGATGCCGACCGCGCGACCGTTCTCGATCACGACGTCGAGCATCTCGGTGCGCGCGAACATGCGCACCTTGCCGGCACCGATCTGCCGCGACAGCGCGGCGTACACGCCGAGCAAGAGCTGCTGGCCGGTCTGGCCGCGCGCGTAGAACGTGCGCGACACCTGCGCGCCGCCGAAGCTGCGGTTCGCAAGCGTGCCGCCGTACTCGCGCGCGAACGGCACGCCCATCGCCGTGCACTGATCGATGATCTCGAGCGAGACCTCGGCGAGCCGATGGACGTTGGACTCGCGCGAACGGAAGTCGCCGCCTTTCACGGTGTCGTAGAACAGCCGGTGCACCGAGTCGCCGTCGTTCTGGTAGTTCTTCGCCGCATTGATGCCGCCCTGCGCGGCGATCGAGTGCGCGCGCCGCGGCGAATCCTGGAAGCAGAAGCACGCGACGTCGTAGCCGAGCTCGGCGAGCGTCGCGGCGGCCGCGCCTCCGGCGAGCCCCGAGCCGACGACGATCACCTTGTACTTGCGCTTGTTCGCCGGGTTGACGAGGCGCATCTCGAACTTCGCGTTCGTCCACTTCTGCTCGAGTGGACCGGCGGGGACGCGCGCGTCGAGCTTGAGCGTCATGACACGGCTCCGATCAAGATCGCCGTCGGCGGCAGCATGTAGCCGACGAACAGCAGCGCCGAGACGATCGGCCCGAGCTTGTCGGTCGGATATTTCGGATTGCGCAGGCCGAGCGACTGCAGCCACGACGACGCGCCGTGCCCGAGGTGGGCGGCGAGCAGCGCGATGCCGACGAGGTACGCGCCGTAGTACGCCGGCTGCTGGAACGCCTGCACGTACATCGCGTAGGTGTGAGCGCCCCAGTGCGCGTGGCCGTCGATCGTGAAGTGCCAGATGTGGAAGATCAGGAACGCGAGCACGATGGTCCCTGACATCGCCATCGCGCGTCCGATCTTGCGCGACACGACCGGGCGATAGACCGCGTAGTGCGTGGGGCGCGCCGCCCGGTTGCGCGCGACCAGCATCAGCGCGAGCGCGACGTGGACGACGAGCAAGCCGAGCAAGCCGGCGCGCACCGGCCACTTCACCTCCCACAGATCCTGCAGGAAGCGCGCGTAGGCGTCGTACATCGCGGCACCGCCGAAGATCTGCAGGTGGCCGAGCATGTGCACGATCGCGAACAACAGCAGCAGGAGGCCGGTCACGGCCATCACGTGCTTGGCGCCGATCGACGACCTCAGGTAGCGCGCGAGCCACGACACGACCGTTGGATGCCACCACAACTCGTGCCGGTGCGGCAACGCGCCGAGCGTACAATGACATGCTGGCGGCCGTGCGAACGCCGCTTCGCGGGCCGATCCGGATGCGGCGCGACACGCCCGCGCTCATTGGTCGAGCGCGATGCCGACCAGCTGCGTGAGCGCGCGGTCATCGTACAGCCGGCGCGCGAGCTGGTAGGTGAGGTACAGCGGCACGCGCAAGAGCGCGAGGCGAAGCGCGAGCGCGCCGCCCACGGCCGCGTGCAGGTCGCCCGCGCGATCGACGGCGCCGGCGCCGAACAGGTCGAGGTCGAGCTCGCGCACGAAGCTCGCCGGTGCGAACCCGAGCGTGTCCGCGATGCCGCGGTCGATGATCAGCGGGTAACGCCAGTCGGCATCGGCGAGCGCGGCACGATCGGTGGTGATCGCGTAGTCCTCGTAGCCACGCAGCGGCTCGACGAAGCGCAGGTTCGGAGGGAATCGCGCCGTGTCGAACGTCGGAGGCGCCTGCGACACCGATGACCCGGCGTACAGCGTCGCGAGCGCGGTCGCGCCGCCGACCTGTAGCAGGCCGGTGTCGTCGTGGGCGAGCAGCGCGCGGCCGCGGATGTCGAGCGAGAGCGTGTGGCGGCGCCCGAACGGCAGCGGCAACACGGCGCCGATCGAGCCGCCGACGTCGGCGATGTCGCCGGCGAACGTCGACAGCTCGCGCGGGTAGTACGCGGCTTCGCCCGAGACGAGCAGCTGCTTGCGTGCGCCCGTGTAGCGCGTGGTCTCTCCCGAGACCCATCCGGCGGCGACTTGCGGGCCGCCGACGTGCTCGCGCTGCGACGCGAAGCCCGTGACCTGCGTGTAGTCGTCCGTGTACACCGCGGCGAGCGAGGACGTGAGCGTGTCGCGATAGACGTGATCGGCGGCGAGGATGAAGTCGCGCGTGCGACGCTGCTCGCTCGTCGTGCGATTCGACGGCTCGAGCTCGACCGTGTCGGTCCAGTCCGCGAAGCTCGCGTCGCCGAGGATCGAGATCGGCGACAGCATCGTGTTGAGGTATGCCGCGTCGCCGCCGAAGTGCGTGCCATTCTCGGTGTAGCCGGCGAGGCTCCAGCGCTGGAGTCCGAGGCGGTCGCCGCCGCCGAGGACGAGCCCGTACATCGCGGCGCCGCTGCTCGGGAAGAACACGAACGGAGCGCGCTCTTGCGGGAAGAACAGGTGATCGAGCGCGGAGAAGGCGGAGTCGGAGGAGATCGGGCCTCGGGCCTCGGGCTTCGGGCTTCGGCCAGACTCGGGGATCTCAAAACTGGTTCCGTACGAGTCCGGAAGCGGGACCTCCGCGAGCTCCCAGTTCCAGCCCTCGCGATCCATGAATCGGATCGTATGGTGCGCTTCGCGCGCGGCGAGCGCGGCGTACGGCGCATCGCCGACTTGCACGCCTTCGACGAAGATCTGAAACCGCGCGTCGACCTCGTCCAGCCACATCAAGTGACCATCGCTGGTGAAGCTCGGGTCGTACAGCGGATGTTGCGGATCGCCGCCGACCTCGCGCTCGAGCCGACCGGTCGCGGTCTCGATCACCCACACGACGAACGCGCGGCCGTTCCACACGCTGGCCGCGACGTGCGCGCCATCGGGGGAGACCTGCGCCGTCAACACGTACGTGCCGGGCTCCATCTCGTGGATCATCCGCGGCGCGTGTTCGCCGTCGACATCCCAGGCCGCGAGGCTCCACCGATCGCCGTCGACCCATGCGTAGTAGTAGACGCGCCCGCTCGGATCGATCGCGCCGCCCGGCCCGAGGTTCGTCGCGACCTCCTCGAGCTTGCCGCCGCGCCGCCAGCGCAACAGGCGCGGGATCTGGAACGTGGCGCCCTGATCGATCACGGTCAGCCACACCTGCCGGCCGTCCGCGGTGATCGACAGGCCGGACACCAGGAGCGGATCCGCTTGCACGAGCTCGCGCGGCGGCAGCACGCCGACGAGCGAGACTTCGTCGAGGGTTCGGCCCGTAGCGTCGCGGATGGTCAGGCGCGGCGGCAGATCGACGTCATCCGCCACCCATGCCTCGGTGCCGTCGAGCCCGCGCGCGTAGCGCGCGTCGTTGCCGAGCACCGCGAGCCGGTGCTGCGCCGCGGGCGGCGTGCGCACCGGATAGACGCGCTTGCACCACGCGTCGAACTGTTCGAGCAGGCGATCGAAAGGCACTCCGGTGGCCGCTTCGAACGTCCCGGCGATGAAGAACCCCGTGAGCGCATGCGCGTTGTTCGCGATCGCCGCCCACGCGGCGCGCTCGCCGTACGTCTCGGTGAAGAACCGCATGAACTGCGTGCCGACCAGGTAGTGATGCCCGAGGTGCGAGAGCCGGTTGAGCGAGTTGAGCTGACCGCCATCGACATGCCGGCCCGCGTACGCGGCCGCGAACATGCCGTTGAAGATCGGCCAGCGCGGCCGGCCGACTCCGGGCGACAGGGCCGACTCGTAGTGAGTCGCGAGCCCCTCGAGAAACCACGGGTCGTAGCCGATCTGCGGCGTGTAGATGTGGCCGAACACCCGGTCGAACGCGCGCCAGAAGCCCGCGACCTGCTGGAAGTGCGTGTAGTGCGTCAGCTCGTGACACGCGATCAAGCCGGGATCGGGCGGCAACCCGAACTCGGTCGAGAAGTCGAGCGTCGAGTAGACCGGGATCAGCGCGACATCCTCGTAGCCGACGAGCTCGGGCAGGACGAACGCGTTGTTGAACGCGACATCGGGCATCACGATCACCTGCTTGTCGCGCCATTCGCCGTCGTGGAGCAGCGCGTGCTCGTGCAGCACTTCGGTGCAACGCGTCGCGCGAGCCAGGAAGCGATCGACCTCCGCGCGTCGTGGCTCCGGATAGTAGATGATGAAGTGGTCGGTCTCGAGCCGGCGCATCGGCACGTGCGCGAGCGCGGTCTGGACGTCCTCGGGGAAGCGCGGCTGGACGCCCGCGCACGCCGCGAGCGAGACACCGAGTGCGAGGATCCGCCGCACCTACGCGCCTACGCTACACTGGATCCATGCCGGTGTTCCGGCTCGACGATCGCCTGGTGTTCCCACCGGTTCACCTCGCCGAGGATGGTCTCCTCGCGCTCGGCGGCGATCTGCGCCCGGAGCGGCTGCTGCTCGGCTACACCCAGGGGATCTTTCCCTGGTACGCGGAGAACCTGCCGATCCTGTGGCACTCGCCCGATCCGCGCATGATCATGACGACGCGCGATCTCGTCGTGCAGCGCAGCTTGAAGAAGGCGATCAAGCGGCAGCCGTACGCGCTCAAGATGGACACCGCGTTCCTGGACGTGCTGCGCGGCTGCGCCGAGGTGCCGCGCCCCGGCCAGACCGGCACGTGGCTGATCCCCGAGATGGTCGACGCCTACAGCAAGCTGCACGACCTCGGCTTCGCGCACTCGATCGAGGCCTGGCGCGGCAACGAGCTCGTCGGCGGGCTCTACGGCGTGTCGCTCGGCGCCGCGTTCTTCGGCGAGTCGATGTTCGCGCGCGCGCCCGACGCGTCGAAGATCGCGTTCTGCGCGTGCGTGCGCCAGCTCGACGCCTGGCACATCGGCCTGATCGACTGTCAGGTCCATACCGAGCACCTCGAGCGGTTCGGCGCGTACGAAGTGCCGCGCGTCGCGTATCTCGAGATGCTCGCGCACGCGCTCGACGAGCCGACCAAGCGCGGGCGGTGGGCGTTCGAGATGGATCTCGACGCGTTCGCGCGTACGGGCGGCGACGGCGACGGCACGCCGAGCGCGGCTACTTCGTCTGCGTGATCGTGTTGTGATCGCCGCGGTCGAGCACGGCAGGCTTCGCCTTCGCGCGGATCGTGCGCTTCCAGAGGATCGTGTTCGTGCTGCCGCTGAGGCCGACCTGATCGGTCGCGGTCGTCGTGATCGTGTTGCGGTTGCCGGCGACCGTGATCATCGCGACCGAGTCGGCGGTGATCGTGTTGTCGTTGCCGCCGATGTTGAGCTGCTTGCACGCGCCCGCGATCCGGAACGTGTTGTGGTTGCCGAAGAAGTTCACGACCGGGTCCTTGCGGCAATCGAGCTTGTGGTTGCCGTCGTTGCCGTTGACGTTGACCTCGGCTGCGGCCGCTCCGGCGGCGAGCAGCGAGAGCAGCGCGAGCCGCATCATGTGCTGACGGTAACATGAACGTCCGCGAGAATCGCCGAGGTGACGACCGGCGCGAGCGCTTCGGTCAGCGCGAGCGCGAGGCGCGCGAGCCCGTGTGGTGCGATGCGCGCCCACAGTGCCGCATGCACCTGGAAGCCAGGCACGTTGCTGTTCGGGCCGGCCACGGTGCGGCGAGCGGCGCGCGTGCCGAGGTCGGCCCAGACCAGCGCGCGATCGGCGAGCACGGTGCGCGCGTCGAGCGCGAGCGGCGCGGGCACGACGTCGGCGACGAGCTCGGCGAGGGCGGCGCGCAGCTCGCGCGGAAACTCGCGACCGACGATCGGATCGTCGATGTGCGGCGGGTCGAACGGGCCGGCGACGAGCGCGCCGCGATCGTCGAGCTCGGCGATGTGCGCCCACGGTGCGTCGCCGAACCAAATCTCGCAGGCTCCTGCGCCGGCGAGTCGCGCGATCGACGCGCCGGCTTCGAAGCGCGTGCCGGCGATCACCGCGGCTTCGATGCGGCCGTCGCGCCGCTCGGCGTGCCCGCACGATAGCTCGATGCGCTCGTGCGGCGCCGGCGCGAAATCGATCGCGATCTCGTCTCGCGCGAGCCGCAGCGCGCGATCGAGCACGTCGCGCGTGAACGCGGCCTCGTCGGCGCCCGGGGTCACGACCCGAAACGAGCGGAGCAGCGCGCGGTACAGCGCGGGCGTCGGGTATGGCCCGGCGTAGCGCAAGGCCGGCACACCTGCGCGCGCCGCGAGCTCGGCGATGTGGTTGAGCAGCGCGCCGCCCGTGCCGGGCGGGAGCCGCGCCGGCTCGGCGATGACCGGGATGCGCGTCGGCCGGTTCCAGTCGATCGCCGACATCGCGGTGAGCAAGCGGCCGTCACCGGTGCTGACGATCGCGTGCGCGTCGCCGAGCAGCGGATGTGCGATCTCGTCCCGCGAGATCGCAAGGCCCGGCTGTGCCGGGCCGCGCAGCAACACGTAGTGTTGCGCAGTCAGATCGATATCGCGCCGAACCGCCATGGATTCACGCGCGGAACTTTGGCATGGTTCGGCCCACTCCATGAAGTTAGGGATCGTTCACGAGACCCGGACAGGAGAGCGCCGCGTCGCCGCATCGCCGAACGTGGTCGCGCGCTTCGTAAAGGGCGGCTGGGAGGTCGACGTCGAGCGCGGCGCGGGCGTGGCGGCGAGCTACCCCGATGCGGCTTACGAGAAGGCGGGCGCGAAGATCGTCGACCGGGCAGGCGCGTGGAGCGCGGACATCGTGCTGAAGGTCCGGCCGCCGGACGAGGCGGAGGTCGGCCAGCTGCGCGAAGGCGGCTGCCTGATCTCGTTCCTGTATCCGGCGCAGAACGACGCGCTCGTCGCGGCGCTCGCGCAGCGCAAGGTGACCGTGCTCGCGATGGATCAAGTGCCGCGGATCTCGCGCGCGCAGAAGATGGACGCGCTGTCGTCGATGGCGAACATCTCGGGCTATCGCGCCGTGATCGAGGCGGCGAATCGCTTCGGCAGCTTCTTCACCGGCCAGTTCACGGCCGCCGGCAAGGTGCCGCCGGGCAAGGTGCTCGTGATCGGCGCCGGCGTCGCCGGCCTCGCCGCGCTCGGCGCGGCGAAAGGCCTCGGCGCGATCGTGCGCGCGTTCGACGTGCGCGCCGCCGCCGAGGATCAGGTGAAGTCGCTCGGCGGCGAGTTCCTGACCGTCAAGGTGAAGGAAGCCGGCGAAGGCCAGGGCGGCTACGCGAAGGAGATGAGCAAGGACTTCATCGACGCCGAGTACGCGCTGTTCCGCGAGCAGGCCAAGGACGTCGACGTCGTGATCACGACCGCGCTTATCCCGGGCAAGCTGGCGCCGAAGCTGTGGCTCAAGGACATGGTCGAGCTGATGAAGCCGGGCTCGGTCGTCGTCGATCTCGCGGCCGAGCAGGGCGGCAACTGCGAATACACGAAGCCGGGCGAGGTCGCCGAGGTGAACGGCGTGTCGATCGTCGGCTACACCGATCTGCCGAGCCGCATGGCGTCGGTCGCGAGCGATCTCTACGGCATGAACCTGTGGCACTTCCTCGAGGAGATGGGCGGTGCGAGCGGGTGGAAGGTCGATCGCGACAACGATGCGGTGCGGCCGGCGCTCGTGCTCGAGAACGGCGAGAAGATGTGGCCGGCGCCTCCCGTGGCAGCGATGGCGAAGAAAGCCGAGCCGGCCGTGACGCCACCTCCGAAAGCCGAGGTCAAGTCGACGCCGGCAACGCCCGCGCCCGCGCCCGCGAAGTCTCACGGGCATGGCCCGCCGACGGCGGCGCCATCGCGCGGCTCGGGCGTGCTGCTCGTGGTCGTCGGCCTGATCGCCGCGGGTGCGTGGCTCGCGCTGCGGCTCGGCTATGCCGACACGGCGGTCTCGAAGGAAAGCGCGGAGCTGCTCCAGCACCTCACGATCTTCGTGATGGCGGTGTTCGTCGGGTTCCAGGTCGTCTGGAACGTGACGCCCGCGCTGCACACGCCGCTGATGAGCGTGACCAACGCGATCAGCGGCATCATCGTGGTCGGCGGCCTGCTCGGCGGGACCGGCGATCTCCACGCGTCGTCGGCGGTCGCGATCGTCGCGACCTTGTTCGCGACGATCAACATCGCCGGCGGGTTCATCGTCACGCGGCGCATGCTCGCGATGTTCAGGAAGTGACATGCTGGCGATCGAGCTCATCTACGTCGCTTACATCGTCGCCGCGGTGCTGTTCATCCTCGCGCTGCGCGGACTGTCGAGCCAGGAGACGGCGAAGCGCGGCAACGTCTACGGCATCGTCGGCATGGCGATCGCGATCGGCGCGACGCTGTCGCTGCCCGCCGGCGACTTCCACCCGCTTCTCGTCGGCTCGATCGCGATCGCGGCGGTGATCGGCGCGGTGATGGCGCTGCGCGTCGGCATGACGCAGATGCCGGAGATGGTCGCGCTCCTGCACAGCTTCGTCGGTCTCGCCGCCGTGCTCGTCGGGTTTTCACTCCAGCTGCGCGGCGAGGCGCCGCTCGCCGAGCGCGTCGAGATCTACGTCGACGTGATCATCGGCGCGATCACGACGACCGGGTCGGTGCTCGCGTTCTTGAAGCTGCGCGGAACGGTCTCGGGCAAACCGCTGCTGTTGCCGGCGCGCCACTTCCTGAACCTCGCGATGCTGATCGCGATCGTCGTGCTCGGCGTGATGTACGGCCGCGATCACCAGGACTGGACGCTCGAGGTCGCGGCCGTGATCGCGGGCGTGCTCGGCATGCATCTCGTCGCCGCGATCGGCGGCGCGGACATGCCGGTCGTGGTGTCGATGCTCAACAGCTACTCGGGATGGACCGCGGCCGCCGCCGGCTTCATGTTGAAGCAGGACGTACTCATCATCACCGGCGCGCTGGTCGGCTCGAGCGGCGCGATCCTCTCGTACATCATGTGCCGCGCGATGAACCGCTCGATCTGGAACGTCATCTTCGGCGGCTTCGGCGCGACGCCACCGCCGTCGTCGGCGAAGAAGCCGGCACAGCCCGCCGGCGACGTCCAGGAGATCGACGCCGCGACGCTCGCGCAGCGCCTGCGCGAATCGAAGAACGTGATCATCGTGCCGGGCTACGGCATGGCGGTCGCGCGCGCGCAGCACGCGGTGCGCGAGCTGACCGAGGCGCTGCGCAAGCAGGGCGTCAACGTGCGGTTCGCGATTCACCCGGTCGCGGGCCGCTTGCCCGGCCACATGAACGTGCTGCTCGCCGAGGCGAACGTGCCGTACGACATCGTGCTCGAGATGGACGAGATCAACCATGACTTCCCGACGACCGACGTCGCGATCGTGATCGGCGCGAACGACATCGTGAACCCGGCCGCCGAGGAAGATCCGACGTGTCCGATCGCGGGCATGCCGGTGCTGCAGGTGTGGAAGTCCAAGCTCGTGGTCGTCAACAAGCGCTCGCGCGCGGCCGGCTACGCCGGCATCGACAACCCGCTGTTCTACAAGCCGGTGACGAAGATGCTGTTCGGCGACGCGAAGGACGCGATCGAGAAGGTCGTCGCGGCGCTCAAGGCGTAGCGCGCCAGATCCGCCGGCTACGTCAGCTGCTTCACGATCGCGAGCGCTTCGTCGACGTGCTTGCCGAAGCGAATCTGCGAGTCGAAGCGGTGGCGCACGGTGCCGGCCTTGTCGAACACGAACGTGACGCGGCCGGGCAGGCCGAGGCTGCCCCGCACGCCCCACGCCGCGGCGACCTTGCCGTCGGGATCGGTGAGCAGCGTGAACGGCAGACGGTGGTGCTGCTTGAACCCCGCGTGCGACGACGCGTCGTCGCGCGACACGCCGATCACGTCGGCGCCGGCCGACACGAAGTCCTCGTAGCTGTCGCGAAAGCTGCACGCTTCCTTCGTGCAGCCGTAGGTCTCGTCCTTCGGATAGAAGTAGATGACGAGCGCCTTGCCGATGCGCTCGCGCAGCTGCACCGGTCCGGTGTCGCTCACGAGCGTCGTCTCCGGCATCGCGTCGCCGACCTTCAACATGGCGGCATCCTACTACTTTCGACCGCTGCCGAGTGACCCGTCTCGGCCTCGGACAGCTCGTATACTCGTAGGGTGCCGCAACCTCGGGTCCTGCCCGACACGAGCTTCGGGAAGTACTCGCTCGTGGCGAAGATCGCCAAGGGCGGGATGGCCGAGATCCTGCTCGCCAAGCTCACCGGCACCGCGGGGTTCGAGAAGCTGGTGTGCATCAAGCGCATCCTGCCCGACCTCATCGAGGACCAGCAGTTCGTCAGCATGTTCCTGGCCGAGGCGCGGATCGCGGCGCTGATCTCGCATCAGAACGTGTGTCAGGTGTTCGAGCTCGGCGAGATCGACGGCAGCTACTACATCGCGATGGAGTACCTCGAAGGCGTGCCGGTCGCGATGCTGCGTCACACCGCGCAGTACGGACAGCCGCCGGATCCGCGGCTCGTCGTCGGCATCGGCGTCCAGGCCTGCGACGGGCTGCACCACGCGCACGAGCTGTCGCGACCCGACGGCGCTCCGCTCGAGCTCGTGCACCGCGACGTGTCCGGCCAGAACCTGTTCGTCACCAGCTCCGGCGTCGTCAAGGTGCTCGACTTCGGCATCGCGAAGGTGCAGGACGCCACCACGCGGACGACCACCGGCGCGGTCAAGGGAACCTACGCGTACATGGCCCCCGAGCAGCTGCGCGGCGGCGCGATCGATCGCCGCGTCGACGTGTTCGCGACCGGCATCGTGTTGTGGGAGACGCTCGCGCAGCGCAGCCTGTTCAAGCGCGACAACGACTACCTGACGTTCCAGGCGATCACGACCGACCCGATCCCCGACATCGCGACACTGCGCCCGGATGTCCCGCCCGCGCTGTCCGCCGCGATCGCGACCGCGCTGTCGCGCGACCCGGCCCGTCGTTTTGCGTCGGCGCGCGAGCTGGGCGAGGCGCTCGCCGCCGCGGTGCCGCCGCTGCCGGTGTCGCGGATCGCCGACGAGATCGCCCGAGCGTTCGCGCCGCAGCTGCGCGAGCAACGCGCGCTCGCCCGGCTCGCACACCGCGGCGAAGACGCGCTGTCCCACGAGCCGTCGGCCGCGCTCGACGAGAGCGCGATGACGACCCCGGCATCGGGCAAGCGGCTGCCCACGCCACTGCCGGTCACCGCGCCGACGCCGCGTTCGCAGACGCAGTCCATCCCGCCGGCGCCGCGCAGCACGTTGCCGCGCGCGTACGTGATCGGCGGGACCGCTGCAGCCGTGTGCGCGCTCGCGGCGGTCGCGTACGTGCTGTGGCCGCGGCCCGCTGCGGGGCCCGTCGCGCCCGCACCCGCCACGAGCGAGCACGCCGTCGTCGCCGCGCCGCCGGCCGGCTCGTCGCGTTCCGCGCCGGCACCGGTGGTCGACGCCGTCATGGTCGCGCCGGCGTCGGTGGTCGACGCCGGTGCGATCCAGGTCACGACCACGGAGATCGGGTCGAACGAGGTGCCGGTCGCACCGAAGCCCGTGCCGCGCATCCACGCGAAGCCAGCGGTTCACGAGCGGCCGGGCTTCCTCAGCATCGACTCCGAGCCGGTCTACGCCGAGATCTTCATCGACGGCAAGTCGTACGGCGAGACGCCGCTGCTGCGCGTGGAGCTGGCGCCGGGACGACATGTCGTGCGTGCGGTGTCCCCGTCGCGCACCGCACAGCAGCAGCGCGTGGACATCGAGTCGGGACAGGTCACGGTCCGTCGCCTGGAGTGGTAGCATCGTGAAATGGTGGGGCGTCGTGCGATCCCGAGCCTGCTGCTCGCGCTCGCGTTGACGCTGGTGGTGCGCGCCGCCCATGCGGACAACGAACACCTCGTGGCCGCGCGCCACGCCATCGAGCTACTCGACTACGACAACGCGCGCGCCGAGCTCGACAAGGCGCTCGCGACGGGCAGCAATGGCCCCGACGAGCTCGGCGAGATCTATCTGCTGACCGGGATCGTGACCAGCTCGCTCGGCGACGGCGCGTCGGCCGTGAAGGCGTTCGAGAAGCTGCTCGCGCTGTCTCCGAAGGCCAAGCTCGTTGCCGGTACGTCGCCGAAGATCCGCAAGCGCTTCGCAGCGGCCGCCGCGTACTTCAAGGACCATTCGCCGCTCGCGGTCACCACCGAGACGTCGTCGGCGCCGCCTTCGATCGCCCTCGTGATCCAGAGCGATCCGCTCGGCATGGTGGCCGGTGCGCGCGTCGTGGTGTCGAGCACCGGCGCGCCCGACCAGACGCTGTCGGGCTCGGGATCCGGGCGCATCGCGATCGCGCTTCCGCCGGGACGGCGGCTCGAGCTGCGCGTGTACGCCGTCGACGATGCCGGCAATCGCCTGGTCGAGCTCGGCGGCGCGCCGTCGCCGATCGTGGTCGAGGCCGCGAAGCCCGCGCCGGCGGCGTCGGTCGCGGTCGCGCACGTCGGGCCCGCGCCGAAGTCGCAGCCAAAGCCGCGCGCGACGTCGGCGCAGCGGCCGCTGTACGAGGCGTGGTGGTTGTGGGGAGCCTGCGCGCTCGCGTCCTCGGCCGGCGCCACGTACTTCGGCTTCGCGGCGCGCTCGGAGGGCACGACGCTGCAGCAGCTCGAAGCCAACAGCACCCACTACAATTTCGGGCAGGCCGAGGACGTGCTCGCGACCGCACGCCGCGACGCGCTGCTCGCCAACATCGGCTTTGGGGTCGCAGCCGGGCTCGCGGTGGTGACCGGGCTGTTCTACATCAAGGGCCGCGGCCGTGACGATGCGCGGTCGATCGCGGTGGCGCCCGCCGTGCTGCCCGGCGGCGGCGCGCTCGCGGTGGAAGGGTCGTTCTGATGCGCCTCGACCTGCGCCTGCCGGCCGTGCTCGCCGCGATCGCGTGGCTGTCCGCGTGCGAGGTGAAGGCCGACTTCACCGGCACGTTGTTTCGTTGCGGCCCGAACGATTCGTGCCCGACCAACTACGTCTGCGTGCAGACGTACTGCGTGCCGGAAACCTCCGACGGTGGCATGCAAGATGCCGGAGTCACGCCGTCGTGCGGCGGCAACGTGACGGCGGGATACGAGCACGTCTGCACGTTGCGCAGCGACGGCGCGGTGCTGTGCTGGGGCCGCAACGACTACGGTCAGCTCGGCGATGGCACGGCGATGGATCGCACGACGCCGGTGCAGGTCGGCGGGCTCACCGGCGTGATCGCGATCTCCGCTGGCTCGTATCACACCTGCGCGCTCAAGAACGACGGCACCGTGTGGTGCTGGGGCTACAACGCCTACGGTCAGCTCGGCGACGGCACGACCGGCGACAGCCGCACGCCGCTCCAGGCGTCTGGCCTCACCGGCATCAAGGCGATCGCGACCGGTGATCTGCACAGCTGCGCGATGCGCGGCGATGGCACGGTCGCGTGCTGGGGTTACAACGGCTACGGCCAGCTCGGCGGCGGCACCACGGTCGACCAGCACGTCCCGACGTCGTCGACGGTCACCAACGTGTCCGCGCTCGCCGCGGGCGGCGAGACCACCTGCGCGATCGAGTCGGACGGATCGCTGTGGTGCTGGGGCGACAACGACAACGGCCAGCTCGGCATCAACAGCTTGACCGCGCAGAGCCAGCCCCAGAAGGTGAGCGCGCTGCACAGCGTCGCGGCCGTCGCGGTCGGCAATCGCTTCACGTGCGCCGCGACGACGAGCCCCGCGGGGATGTGGTGCTGGGGCTACAACGGATATGGCCAGCTCGGTAACGGCCTGGTGACGAACTCGCTCGTCCCGTCGCCGGCGGCGCTGGCGAGCAACATCACCGCGATGAGCGCCGGCTGGTATCACGTGTGCGCGATCGACGAGCAGAAGGCGCTGTGGTGCTGGGGCGACAACGATCAAGCGCAGCTCGGCGACGGCACGCAGGCGCGGCGTTATACGCCGATCCGCGTCGCGACCGGCGTGGACTCGGTGGCCGGCGGGCTGTCGTTCACGTGCATCGCGCAGCAAGGCGCGATCACGTGCTTCGGCGATAACGACCGCGGTCAGCTCGGCAACATGCAGCGCACGACCGAGCTGGTTCCGGAAACCGTCGCCAACCTCGCCGGGCTCACCGGCGTTCGCTCGGGCGGCGGTCACGGCTGCGGCATCGCGAGCGACGGCAGCCTGCGATGTTGGGGCGAGAACGACTACGGCGAGCTCGGCGACGGCACGCTGGCGTTTCGCAGCACGCCGATCACGCCGAGCAACGTCACCGGCGTGACCGCGATCGCGACCGGCTTCTATCACACGTGCGTGCTCAATAGCTCGGGCGGCGTGAGCTGCTGGGGCTACAACGGCTACGGCCAGCTCGGCGACGGCACCAAGACCACGCGCCCGGTCGTCGAGCCCGTGGTCGGGCTGACCGGCGCGGCGACCCAGCTCGCCGCCGGGACGCATCAGACGTGCGTGCTGATCGGAGGCGCGATCGAGTGCTGGGGACGCAACGGCGCCGGCGAGCTCGGCAACGGGTCGACGACCGACTCGGCCGCGCCGGTGTCACCTTCGGGGCTGCCGGCCGGGATGCTCGCGGTCGCCGCCGGCGACCAGCACACGTGCGGGCTACGCTCCGATCACACCGTGACGTGCTGGGGCTACGGCATCGACGGCGAGCTCGGCAACGGCGCGAACCTGTCGAGCACGACGCCGGTCGCGGTGTCGAACCTGACCAACATCGTCGAGATCGAGGCCTTCGGCAACTTCACGTGCGCGCGCGACATGAACGGCGCGGTGTGGTGCTGGGGCTACAACGGCTTCGGCCAGCTCGGCAACGGCACGGCGACGAGCTCGAACATTCCGGTCCAGGTCACCGGCCTGACCGCGAGCGCCGTGTTTCCCGGCAACGAGCACGTGTGTGCGCTCCGCTCCGACGCGACGCTGGCGTGCTGGGGCTACAACATCTCCGGCGAGGTCGGCGACGGCACGCTGACCAATCGCTCCAGCCCGACGGCGATCGGCCTCGCCGGCGTGACGAGCGCCAGCGCCGGCTACATCTTCACGACCGCGACCCTGTCGAACGGCACGGTCGCGTGCTGGGGCGATGACCGGCTCGGTCAGCTCGGCGATAGCGTGACGACGAACAAGGTCACGCCGTGGGAGGTCACGCTCGCCTGCCCGCCGTAGACGGTTTCACCTGTCTGATCGGCGCCGCGTTCAGTGTACGCCCTGCAGGCAGCGCACGATGCCCGCATCGCGGGCGAACACGACGGCGTGCAGCTCACCATCGAGCGCACGGACTTGCGGATCGAGCGCGGTGACGGTGGCGCAATCGCCGGCGCGCGCTGCGGATTCGGCGTGCTGCGTGAGCTGCCAGGCTTGGTCGCGATCGAGACGGCGCCGCTCGGCGGCGGAATCGCGTGCGAGCTCTGCGTCGCGGCGGAGCTCGTCGTCGCGCGCGTGCTCGGTAGCGAGCGCGGCTTGTTCGCGATTGAAGCGACGGCACTCGTGCCACTCGTGGACGCCGTAGATCGCGCTCGCGAGGAATGCCGCCGAGACGCCGAGCAGCGGCACGCCCCAGGCCGGATCGCCGTGCGATGCATCGGGTGCGCCTGCCAGCAGGACGGTGCCGAGCAAGACGTACGGCACGCTCCACGCCGCATCGACCGCTGGTACCAGAAGCGTGCACACCGGCTGATGCACCGGCGGCGTCGGATCGGGCGGGCGGATCGCCAGGAACGAGCACCCCGTCACTGCCACGAGCAGTACGACCCGCTTCATCGCGCTCCGCTCAAGCAGCGCGAGACACCGAGATCGCGTGCGAACACGACGGCGTGCAGCTCGCCGTCGAGCGCACGGACTTGCGGATCGAGCGCGGTGACGGTGGCGCAATCGCCGGCGCGGGCCGCGGACTCGGCTTGCTGCGTGAGCTGCCAGGCTCGGTCGCGAGCGCGACGGCGGTCGGCGGCGTGGGCTTCGAGCTCGGCTTCAGCGCCGCGGCGCTGTTGCTCGCTCGCCTCGAGCGCGGCGCGAGCGGCTTCGGACTCGCGAAACCGCTGCATGCAACGCGCGTCCTGGGCATAGCCGTAGAGCGCGCTCAGCAGGAATGGCGTGGACAGGATCACGAGCGTATCGCCGATGGCGGGGCGCTCGAAGTCGCCGTTCGGCGGGGTACCTTCGAGCAATGCGGCCGCCGTCGCGACGAGGGTCGCGAACCAGACCGTGTCGATCGCCGGTACGACGAGGTCACAGCTGTTTCGCCGCGGCTCGCTCGCCGGCGATCGAATCACGGCGAACGAGCACCCGGCCAGCACCACCATTCCCAATACCCCGCGCAGGTTCATGGTGAACCGCCCAGGCAGCGCGCGATGCCGGCGTCGCGCGCGAACACCACCGCGTGCAGCTCGCCGTCGAGCGCACGGACTTGCGGATCGAGCGCGGTGACGGTGGCGCAATCGCCGGCGCGGGCCGCGGACTCGGCTTGCTGCGTGAGCTGCCAGGCTCGGTCGCGAGCGCGACGGCGTCGTACGGCGTCGTCCTCGAGAGCGATCGCGGCGCGCTGGCGACTTAGCGCTGCCCGTCGCTCTTCGTCCTCGCGCGCTGCGAGCTCGCGGTTGAATTCGCGACAACGGCCAGTCTCGTGGGTGCCGTAGATCGCGCTGGCCAAGAACGTCGCGGAAATCCCGAGGAGCGGCAGACCGATCGTGTAGAACGGAGTCCACGGGCGAGCCGGATCCAAGGCCACGAAGCCAGCAAACCCGGTAACCACGGACCAGCCGACGTCCAGCGTTGGCTCGAAGGTCGAGCAGGCTTCCGGCTCGGTGCGTGCCGGGTTCGGCGGCCTGATCGCGAGAAACGAGCATCCCGTCAACGCCATCAGCACCATCGCGTGCATCGCGTCATTCTATGCGTCGGCGTGGTACGAATTGCGGCGAAATGTGGCAGCCGCCCGAGCGCATCAAGCACGAGCTCGCGGCGGTGACGTGGCCGACCGCGGCGGAAGCCGAAGCGGCGCGGCTGTTCCAGCCGTGCGCACTCGGGCCGCGGCGCGCCGAGACGCGGACGTGGGTGCCGGCGATGGTGCCGTGGCGCGCGACCGAGGATGGCTTCGTCACGCGCGACGTCCTCGACTGGTATCGGCGGTTCGCCGAGGGCCGGCCCGGCGTGCTCGTCGTCGAGGCGACCGGGATCCGCGACATCCCGTCGGGGCCGCTCCTGCGGATCGGCCACGATCGCTTCATTCCCGGGCTGACCGAGCTCGCGCGCGCGGTGCGCGAGGCGTCGGGCGGCCACACGCTGCTGTTCATCCAGCTCATCGATTTTCTCGCGATCCGGCGCCGGCCGCCGCGCGACAAGTACTTCGCGCGGTTTCTCGCGCTCGAGCCGCGGCATCGCGAGGCGCTCGCGCAGATCACCGGCGATGCGTCGGCGCGCACGTGCAGCGACGACGACGTGCGCGCGCGGCTCGCGGCCCTGCCGGATGCCGATCTGCAGCTCGCGCTGACGCCGCGCGAGCTCGAGGATCTCGAGCGCGGTTACCGCGAGCGCGTCACCGACGTCCACCTCCCGCACGTCGCGGAGCTGCCGCGCGTGTTGCCGCCGCTGTTCGCCGCCGCCGCCGAACGCGCGATGACCGCCGGCTTCGACGGCGTCGAGCTGCACTTCGCGCACGCGTACACGATGGCGTCGTTCCTGTCGGCGCTCAACACGCGCGACGACGGCTACGGCGGACCGCGCGAGCAGCGCGTGAGGCTGCCGCGCGAGGTCGTCGCGGCGGTGCGCGCGCGCGTCGCCGGGCGCGGCGTCGTCGGCTGCCGCTACCTCGGCGACGACGTGATCGAGGGCGGGAATCACGTCGAGGATGCCGCGTGGTTCGGCGTCGAGCTCGCGCGCGCGGGCCTCGACTTCCTGTCGATCTCGAAGGGCGGCAAGTTCGAGGACGCGAAGCAGCCGAAGGTCGGCTGGGCCGCGTATCCGTACACCGGCCGCTCCGGCTACGAGTGCATGCCGACGATCTACAGCGACGCGCGCGGCCCGTTCGCGCGCAACGTCGGGCTCGCCGCGCAGATCCGCGCGGCGGTGCACGCCGCGGGCTTCGCGACGCCGGTCGTCACCGCCGGAGGCATCAGCGACTTCGCGACTGCCGAGGCCACGCTCGCGCGCGGCGACGCCGACTTCATCGCATCGGCGCGCCAGACGCTCGCCGATCCCGACTGGTTCGACAAGATCCGCGCGGGGCGCGGCGCCGAGATCCGGCGCTGCGAGTTCACGAACTACTGCGAGGCGCTCGACCAGCAGCACAAGCAGGTCACGTGCAAGCTGTGGGACCGCGACGGGCTCGACGCGCCCGACGTCACGCTTGCCGCCGACGGCAAGCGCCGCCTGCTCGCGCCGCGCTGGCGGCGCTGATCACTTCGCCTTCGCGCGCGACAGCTCTGCGATCTGCGCCTGCGAGTCCTTGCGGACCGCCGCGTACTGCTCGCGCTTGTCGTCGCCGATCGCGGCGATGATCTTCTCGTGAAACGCGATCGCCCGCGCCGCGTGGCCCGCGCTCGCTTCGATCTCGGCGAGCACGCGCCACGAATCGACGCGCGCCTCGGGCTCCGCGCCCGCGTCGTCGTACTCGGTGAGCGCCTGCTCGGCCTGCGCACGCGCGTCGGCGATGCGACCGACATCGAGCAGCGCCATGCCGTAGTTGTTGCGGACGTCGGCGAGATCGGCGCCACCCTTGCCGGTGCTCGCGTAGACGGCGAGCGCGCGCTCGTAGTGCGCGATCGCGCCGCGGTCGTCGTTCGCCTGGCGCGCGCAGTTGGCGAGCCCGCTCTCGATCACGGCAAGCTCCTGATGGCCCGCCGGCGCCGCATCGCGCGCACGCTCGTACCGCGGCACCGCGTCGCCGCACCGCCTGTGAACGCGCGCGTCGTCGGCGAGCATCACGTCGGCCATCGTGACGAGCTCGGCGTGCTCGCCGTACGCGTGCGCGAAGATCTGGCGCGCGCGCAGGAGGTGGGCCGTGCCGTCGTCGCCGTGCTCGAGCGCGAGCTCGTTCCGCCCCAGATCTGCGAGCGTGCGGCCGATGTCGGGATGGTCGGGGCCGAGCTCGGGCTCCTCCATCGCGAGCGAGCGGGCCAGCGCGGCGCGCGCATCTTCGAACCGTTCCTGCAGGCCGTACGCGGTGCCGAGCGCGCCGAGCGCGTCGGCGAGGTGGAGCCGGGCCGAGCGATCGCGGATCGCGCGTGGCTCGAGGATCGCGATCGCGCGCGAGTAGGCGGCGATCGCCTCGGGCGCGCGGCCGAGCTCGGCGAGCGCGTCGGCGCGCGCGGTCGCGGCGCGATCTTCGCGATCGACGTGGCCGCGTGCGATCAGCGCGTCGGCGGCATCGCACAGGCCGAGCGAATCCGAGGGATGCGCGCCATCGCTCGCGTTCGCAGCCTCGTCGAGCAGCGCGTCGACCGTGAGCGTGTCGTCCCCGGCGCTCGCGGCCTCGCGCGCGGCGCGTGCATCGTGCTCGCGCGCGTGCTCGTGATCGTCGAGCGCGCGCTCGACGCGCGCGGCGGTCGCAAACGCGCGCGCCACGGTCTCGTGGTCGCCGGTTGCTTGCGCCGCAGCGAGCATCGCGGCGAGCTCGGGCTGGGCCTCGCGTTCGCGACCGGTACGCGACATCGCCGCGATGCGCGCGACCTGGTCTTCGAGCTGCTTCGGCACCGCGCTCGGCGGCGGCGACTGACTCGTGCAGTCACCGGGCCGTGGCAGGCCCGCGATCGCGCCGATCGCGCGATCGACGACCTCGCGATTCGGATCCTCCCACGTGGCGAGCTGCGCGCGCAGATCGCCGAGCGCGCGATCGAGACACGCGACGCGTGCGGTGCGCTCGGCGGGCTGGGCGCGGCACGCGGCACGCCGGCCGAGCCGCCACGCATCGGCCCAGTCGTCGACGAGCCGATCCGTGGTTGCGATCTCGGTCGCGCGGCCGGGTGCCGCGGTCGCGAACGCGCGCGCGTGACCGATGCGCGTCGTCGCGTTCCACACGTCGTCGACGAGGCTCGCGCCGCGCTCGCAGTCGTCGCCATGCCCGCGCGTCCACGCATACGCTCCGGCGTTCGCGGCCGCGAGCACGCCGAGCGCGGCGAGCCACGGCCATACCCGGCGCGGCCTGCGCTCGAGCTCGGCGACGAACGCGGCGACGCTCGGCCAGCGCGCTTCGGGATCGATCGCGAGCGCGCGCCGGACCGCGCGGTCGAGCCGCGCCGGCACGCGCCGCTTGCCGCGGACGTCGCGGATGCGGCCGGCCGCCATCTCGAGCCACCTCGCTTCGACGCTGTCGCCGACGAACGGGTGGCAACCGTACAGCGCCTCGAACGCGGTGACCGCGAACGCGTACTGATCGCTGCGCGCATCGGGCGGCGCGCCTTCGACCAGCTCGGGGGCCATGTACGCGGGCGTTCCGGAGATCGCGCCGGTCTCGGTCAGCTTGCCGAGCCCGCCGGTCGCGCGCGCCACGCTGCCGTGCCCGTCGCCGGCGCGTGCGAGCCCGAAATCGGCGACGCGTGCGCGGCCCGTGCGATCCACGAGCACGTTGTCGGGCTTGAGGTCGCGATGGACGAGCCCGATCGCGTGCGCGGCGGCGAGCCCGCGCCCGGCTTGCGCGAGCACGCCGGCGATGTCGCGCACGGAGCGCGGCGCGCGCAGCCAGCTCGCGAGCGTCTCGCCGTCGACGAGCTCCATCGCGAGGAACGGCTCGCCATCGGCCTCGCCGACCTCGTAGACCGCGACGACGTTCGGGTGCTGCAGCTGCGCCGCGGCGCGCGCTTCGCGCACGAGCCGCGCGCGATGTTCACCGTCGCCACCGCCGTGCACGCGCTTGAGCGCGACCGCGCGGCCGAGCTCGCGATCTTCGGCGCGCCACACCGCGCCCATGCCGCCGCGGCCGATGCGCGCGCCGACCGTGTAGCGCCCGACGTGCGCGCCGGCTCTCCACTCGCGCGTCTCGCCGCCGCGTACGAGCGCGGCGAGCACGCGCCGGCACGACTCGCAGTCGTCGATGTGCGCCTCGACCGGCGCGCGCGCGGCGTCGCCGAGCTCGCCCGCCGCGAACGCGAGCGCCTGAGCTTCGTCGAGACACGCCGCCAGCACGCCCGCGGGATATAGCGAAGCCGGGCTCCCGCCACAACAGCATTTTCAACCTGCAGTTACGCGCAGCTACGGGTGCCGCGAGCAACTCCCGATCGCGTTCGCGCGGCAGTAGCCGGCGAGCTAGACCCGCGCGGCCGCGCTGCGGCGGCCGCGACGCGCCTTGCGCCGGTTGCCCTTCTTGCCGCCCGCGTCCTGCTTGGTCACGGTCGCGTAGCCGATCTGCGTGGCGCGCTTGGTGGATGTGCCGCGCTTCTTCGCGCTGTCCTCGATGTTGCGCGCCTGGCGCTTCTGCTTGCTCGTGTGGTTCGCTTTGCTGCCTCGGGCCATGGGTAATTCCTCCTAGGTGCGCGGCGTATGCGAAGCACGTGCCCGGTCGCGGCGGAACGTCGCTTGCTGTGTACGATCGCATGAGCAAATTCCGTCGCACGCTGGGCGCGTCCTCGCTCATTCACGACAAGGTCGTCAACCTGAGCGGACAGGATATCGGCCGCATCGAGGAGCTGATGATCGACGTCACCACCGGGCGCGTCGCCTACGCGGTGCTGTCGTTCGGCGGCTTCATGGGCATCGGCAACAAGCTGTTCGCGCTGCCGTGGTCGACGCTCACCGTCGACGAAGCGAAGAAGCGGTTCGTCGTCAACGTGACGAAGGAATCGCTCGAGCAGATGCCGGGCTTCGACAAGGATCACTGGCCCGATCTGAACGATCTCGAGTACGCGACCGGCGTGTATCGGCAGTGGGGCGCGACGCCGTACTGGACGTGACATCGGCGCGCACCGTGCGAGCGCTGCGGGCGCTCGCGCACGCGATCACGGAGTGGCGGCGCCGCCGTCGGGTGCGCGGTCCGAGATCTCGAGGACGCCTTCCTGGCGCGCGCAATGGGCGCCGCAGAAGTACTGGCCACGTGCTTCGACGCCGTGGCCGATGATCGCCACGCGGCAGTGGCGGCAGCGCGGCGCGAGTGCGTGGATCGCGCACGCGAACGAATCGAACGTATGCGCGGTGCCGCCGATCAGCACCTCGAACGCCTTGTCGTAGGTGTTGCCGCAGCTTTCGCAGGCCTTGATGTGCATGCCGCGCGTGGCTGCAAGGACCGATCCGCCGACGGGTGGAATGCGGGTTGCTGATGGCAAGCTGCATGAGTCGCTCGCGACTTCGCATGGCGGTGATCGGGCAAGGCCATTTCGCGCAGGCGGCCGTGCTCCCGGCGATCGAGCAGCTCGACGACGTCGAGCTCGGCGCGCTCGTATCCGGATCGCGGCACAAGCTCGACGAGCTCGCGACCCGTTACGGTGCGCGCACCGCGTGTCACTACGACGATCTCGACGCGCTGCTCGCGAGCGGTCGCATCGACGCGGTGTACATCGCGGTGCCGAACGATCTGCACGCGGAGATGACGCTCGTCGCGGCGCGCCACGGCGTCCACGTGCTGTGCGAGAAGCCGATGGCGCCGACCGAAGCCGAGTGCATGCAGATGATCCACGCGTGCGAGCAGCGCAACGTGAAGCTGATGATCGCGTACCGACTGCACTTCGAGGCGGCCAACCTGATCGCGGTCGAGCTCGCGCGCGGCGGCGAGATCGGCGAGCCGCGCATCTTCAGCTCGGTGTTCTCGCTGCAGGTGCGCGAAGGCAACACGCGCGTTCAGCCGCGCCGCGGCGCCGGCCCGCTGTACGACACCGGCGTGTATTGCGTGAACGCGGCGCGCTACCTGTTCCGCGCCGAGCCGCGCGAGGTCGTCGCGATGCGGCTCGCTGGCGCCGGCCCGCGCTTCGTCGCGATCGACGAGGCGTTCTCGGTCGCGCTCAGGTTTCCCGGCGAGCGCGTCGCGCAGTTCACGTGCAGCTTCGGCGCGTTCGATCGCTCGCACTACGAGATCGTCGGCACGCAGGGCATCATCGAGCTCGACAACGCGTACGAGTACGCGGCGGAGATGAAGCTGCGCGTGATCGGCGCGCGCGGTGATCGCGAGCGCACGTTCGAGAAGCGCGATCAGATCGGCGCCGAGATCGAATACTTCGCGCGCTGCATCCGCGACGACCGCGAGCCCGAGCCGAGCGGCTGGGAGGGCCTCGAGGACGTGCGCATCTTGCAGGCGATCCAGTCGGCGGCGCGCTTCGGCCGCGCGGTCCCGATCGATCCGATCGCGCGGGCGCGGCGCCCCGACCTGTCGCAGGAGATCCGCATGCCGGCTCACGAGGTGCCGGAGCTCGTCGACGCGCAGAGCGGATCGAAGTAGGAGGAGAGCTACCGCCAAGGCGCCAGGGACGCCAGGACGCCAGAAGCGCAGAAACCGAGTTCTGCTCTGCTGGCGCCTTGGCGCCCCGGGCGCCTTGGCGGTAATCCTTCTCTTCGATGGACGCGCCGCAGCTCGCACTGGTCGCCGCCGCAGCCGCGGGCGCCGGTGCGGTCAACGCGATCGCGGGCGGTGGCTCGCTCGTGACGTTTCCCGTGCTCGTCGCGTGCGGCATGCCGGCGCTCGCGGCGAACGTGACGAACACGGTCGCGCTATGCCCGGGTTATCTCGGCGCGACGATCGCGCAGCGCCGCGAGCTCGCGGGGCAGGGCGTTCGGGCCGCGATCGTGCTGCCGGTCGCGGCCGCCGGCGGCGTCGCCGGCGCCGGGCTCCTGATCGCGACCGGCGAGGCAGCGTTCGAGCGCGTGATCCCGGCGCTGCTCGTGTTCGCCGCGGTCCTGCTCGCGCTGCAAGCGCGGCTGCGTACGTGGCTCGCCGGCCGCGCGCACGGCACGCATCGCGAGCTGATCGCGGCGGCGCCGGTCGGGCTCGCCGCCGTCTACGGCGGTTACTTCGGCGCCGGCATGAGCGTGATCGTGCTCGCCGCGCTCGCGGTCGTGCTCGACGACTCGCTCGTGCGCATCAACGCGCTCAAGCAGGCGGTGTCGCTCGCGGTCAACGTCGCCGCGGCGATCGCGTTCGCGTTCGTCGGGCACGTCGACTGGGTCGTCGCCGGCGTGATGGCAGGCGCCGCGCTCGTCGGCGGCGTCGTCGGCGGCGCGGTCGCGTCGCGCGTGCCGGCGAACGTCCTGCGCTGGCTCGTCGTCGCGGTCGCGCTCGCGATGGCCGTCTACTACTGCTTCTGACCGACGCCGACCGCGCGCTCGATGCGCTCGAGCCGCGCGTTGCCCTCGGCGCGCATCTCGCCGAGCTCGCGCAAGAGCGTCTCGATGTTGACCTCGTTCTTCAAGTTAACCTTGAAGTCGGTCTCCGCCTGCGCGCGGTCCTTGAGCGCCGAGCGGTTCTGGCTCATCACGATCAGCGGGCCTTGCAGGCCGACGAGGATCGCGAGCGCGAGGTTGTAGAGCTGGTACGGATATGGATCGAACTGCGGCGCGCTGAGCGACTCGGCGTTGAGCAGGCACCACAGGACCGTGATCGCGAGCAGCATCACGATGAACGTCCAGCTACCGTTGATCTCGGCGACCTTGTCGGCGAGCTTCTGGCTCCACGTCAGCCTGCTCTCGACCTCTTGCACCGCGTTCTTCGCGGCGCGCTGCGATAGCATCTCGTTGGTCTCGCGCAGACGCGTCGACATCGTGCGGAGCAAGGTCATCGCCGCGTGCGGGCGCGTCGTCAGATAGCGCTCGAGCGTGTGACGGTCGAGCTCGAGCAGCAGCGCGTCGGTGGTGGCGAGCGCGCTCGCGGACCGCGGCTTGTCGTCGAACAGCGCGAGCTCGCCGAAGTACTCGCCGTCGGTGACGTCCTTGAGCGAGATTCGGCGCGATGCCTCGCCGGGCAGGTGAATGTTCACGTGCCCGCGTGCGACGATGAACATGGAAGTTCCGGCGTCGCCCTGGTTCATGATGATCTGGCCGGCGTGGAATTCGCGTTCGGTCAGGCTCTTCGCGAGTGCACGGATGTCCTCGTTGCCTAGGCCGTCGAACATGGGGATCCGAGCGAGCAGACCGGAATGATCCATGCTTCGTCGATATCACGCGTAGTAGGATCAGCGCCATGACGGTAGAGGACGCGCGCAAGGCCCTGGTCGAAACCGGGGCCACGACGCTCGTCCCGCTTCCGAAGCCCGAGCTGGACCGTGCGTGCGGGGCAATTCGGGAGCTCGGCAAGGCCGGCGACGTCGACTCGGCGGGGACGCTCGCGCGTCTGCTCGAATCACACCCCGACCGCAGGCTGCGCGTCGCCGCCGCGCACGCGCTCGCCGGCATCGACGACGAACGTGCGCACACCGCGCTCGACGCGCGCTGGGACGACAAGGACAACACGATCGCGACGGTCGCGGTGCGCGCGGCCGTGTTTCGCGATCTGCCGACCGTGTGGACGCGATTTCGCGCGCCCGTGCAGGCCGTGCTCGACCGCCGCTCCGATACGCCGGGCGAGGAGCGCGTCGTCGCGATGTTGCTGTACGCATGCCACGGCGGCACGCATCCGCGCCGGATCGAGCCGAGCGCGGATCCACTCGTCGTCGAGCCGCGGCTGGTCGACCTCGCGGCCCGGTTGCGCCGACACGACGTGATCGGCGATACCGCACGCCGCGTGCTGTCCGTCGTGCCGCGCGACGAGGCGATCGCCGCGATCGAGCGCTATCCGTACGATCCGGTGCTGCCGCGCGTGCCGCTGCCCGAGCGCCGCGACTTTCTCGCGCGCTATCTCGCCGGCGAGCGCGGCGTGTGGAACGAGCTCGTCGAGCAGGCGGTCGCGGTGGTCCAGCACGCCGAGCTGCGCGACGAAGCGCACGCGGTCGCGGTCGAGATCATGAAGCGCGTGCGCCACAACACGGACGTGCTGCGCGGCGTGTTGCGCGAAGCCGGCGCCGAGCTCGAGCGCGAGGACGCGCCGGCCGGCGACGCCGACCTCGCGAAGCTCGCGAGCTCGGTCGGGCCGATCCCGATCGCGCTCGACGCGTTCTGGCGCGTCGCGGGCTCGATCTCGCTCACGCCGGGCGGCGCGAATCGCTACAGCTACGGCGCGTGCGCGCTCGAGAGCGAAGGGCTCTCGCTGATCGCGCTCGACCCACTCGAGGTGTGGGGCGCGCGCGCGCAGACTCACGCGCTCGCGAGCTACGAGGACGAAATCGCGCGATCGCATCCCGAGATCGTCGGACCGTTCTGCGCCGAGCTGTCGCGCGACTTCCTGCACAAGCAAGACATCAGCGGCGGGCCTCCGTACTCGATCGAGATGCCGCCGCCGAGCCCGGCCGATGCGGTCGATCCGCGCGTGTACTTCGCACGCCACCGGTTGCGCTTCGTCGAGTATCTGCGCCACTGCTTGCGCTGGGGCGGGTTCTGCATCCTCGAGGTCGCGCATCGGCCGATCGAGCATGTCGATCTCAACGACCGCATCGCGTTCCAGCGCGTGACCGGCGACTGGGGCGAAGCCGCGGCGCGGCTGCTCGCGCGCCTGCGCGCCGATCTGGTCGACTTCTGATGCGCGTCGCGCTGGGCGCGGTGCTGCTCGTGCTCGCCGGCGTGCTCGTCTACATGGGCTACACGCGGCTGCGCGCGGCCCGCGAGCCGCCGGCCGGGCCGGGGCAGCCGGCGGGCGCGCTCGTCGTGGCCGGCGCGGCCGGCAGGCCGGCCGCGTTCGTCGTGTTGATCGATCGCGTCGCGGCGAGCGCGCGCGGCGGCGTGTATCGCGTGACCGCGCTCGATGTCGCGACCGGGATCGAGGTCGCGTCGCGCACGATCGAGGAGCCGATGCGGTGCTGGCCGGGCGCGCCGTCGCGGATGTGGTGCAGCGACGGCGAGAGCCACACGCACCTGATCGCGGTGCCGAGCTTCGACGCGGTCACGGCGGGCAGCGCCGACGAGCAAAGCCGCACGTGGCTCGGCGAGCCCGAGGCCGGCTGCGCGTTCGCCGATACGGTGACGCGCGGCGACATGCAGCTCGCGTTCGCGCCGGGAACCGGCACCGCGCCGCGCGCGCTCGTGCGTGTTGCGGACGGCAGCGCACTACCGGGTGCACCGGGCTTCGTGTCGCCGAGCTTCTTGCGGGTCGGCGATCCCGCGCTCGTGCTCGTCCAGCACGATCCGGCGGTCGATCGCCCCGGTGCGATCGCGCTGTCGCGGCTCGGCGACGATCTGCGCGTCGCGTGGACCGCCGAGCTCGCCGGCCGCTGCGAGACCGCGCACGTCGCCGGCGATCGCCTCGTCGTGACGTCGACCGACCCGGTGCATCGCGCCGCCGCGATCGATCTCGCGACCGGCGCGGTGACATGGCGATACGGCCGCTAGCGGTTCGCTATTTCACGACCGCGATCGACACGAGCCCGCGCAAGTCGCCGCCCTTCTGCCAGCCAGCGCCTTGCTTCTTGAACAGCGTGAAGCGCAGCGCGCCTTGCCGGTTGAGCTTGACGTACGGCACGGACTTCGCGGGATCGAAGTCGGCTTTCTCGAGCTCGAGCGTCAGGCCTTCGCTGTCGGTGAGCACGAGCTTGTCGAAGTTCTTGATCCCGGCAGCGTCGACGAGGAGCTGCAGCGGCCAGCCGCGGCCTTCGCCGGTCTCGCCCGGCAGCGGCTGGCGCGGGATCGCGAGCAACGTCTTGCCTTCGAGCTTGGAGTCGCCTTTCGGCGTCTTGATCGCGATCGACAGCTGCGACGGATCGGCGCCGCCGCCACCACCTTGCTCGTGCTCGCCGCGCCCGCTGTTCTGCGCGAGCTTGATGCGGATCGCCTTCAGGCCGTCCTGGCGGATCTGCGGCGTGCCGCGCTTGCCGAGCTCGACCGGATCGAACAGCCCGAACGAGACGTCGCCGTTGACCTCGAACAACGCGGGCACGAGATCGGGGTGCTGATCGGAGATGCGATGCAGCACGGTCGGCTTCGCGTCGCTGCCGGTGAGCTCGACATCGTCCCACTGGCCGATCCGCCGCGCGGCGACCGGCAAGAGCGTGTCGAGCCGCGGCCAGCTCGCGAGCTCCGACGGCGAGATGTTGCCGATCAGCTGACCGTCGACATAGAGCGAGACGACTCGTGCCGTGCTGCCTGGGATTGCCGAGCCCGAGCCCGAGCCCGAGCCGGATCCAGATCCCGTTCCGGTCGCCGCATCCTTGCCACACGCCGCCGCGGCGGCTGCCAACAGCCCGACGAGCAACCAGCGCATCCACATCGCGCGCGAGCGTATCACGTCGTGTAAGCTGCCCGGCCGGTGGACAAGCTCGAGCAGGAAGTCGTTCCGATCTTGATCTTGTGCGCCGCGATCGCGCTGGTCGTCAGCCGCCTGCCGCGCGTCGAGCTGGGGCACAGCGCCGCGTTCCGGCGGCGCCGCGTGCTGAACTGGCTGCCGCTCGGCATGACGTACGCGTTCCTGTACATGGGGCGCTACAACTTCAACGGCCTGGTCGACGGCCAGCTGATCGACAAGACCGCGTTCGGCGACATCGACGGCGTCGGGCAGATCGTCTACGGGCTCGCGTTCCTGGTGAACGGTCCGCTCTCGGATCGGCTGGGCGGGCGGTTCGCGATCTTGATGGCCGCGGCCGGCGCCGGCGCGTGCAACGCGGCGATCGGGATCTCGATCGCGACGTCCGGCCACGCGCCGGACTACTGGGCGCTGATGGTCCTGAACGCCGCGAACATGTACTTCCAGAGCTTCGGGGCGGTCGCGATCGTCAAGGTCAACGCGTCGTGGTTTCACCTGCGCGAGCGCGGCACGTTCGGCGGGATCTTCGGGATCCTGATCTCGATCGGCATCTATCTCGCATTCGACTGGGCCCCGAAGATCGCGGAGCTCACCTCGCTCGAGTGGCTGTTCCTGACGCCCGCGGTGCTGCTCGCGGTCATGTGGGTGCTGTCGTTCCGGTTCGTGCGCGACATCCCGTCCGAGGCCGGCTTCGCCGACTTCGACGTCGCCGACGCGTCGAGCGGCGAGACCGGCCCACCGGATCCGGCACTCACGATCATCAAGCGCATGCTGACGAACAAGGTGATTCTCGTGATCGCGAGTATCGCATTCTGCTCGGGATTTCTCCGAATGGGGATCTTGAAGTGGCATCGTGTCTTCGCGCAGGGCGTCCACGTCGACAAGGGCCACTACGCGTTCGATCACTGGGGCATGCTGTCGTGCATCGCAGGCATCTGCGGCGGCATGTTCGCCGGCGTGATCTCCGACCACGTGTTCCAGTCGCGGCGGCCACCGGTCGCGACCGTGCTGTTCGGGATCGCGCTCGCCGGTGCCGGGACGATGCTGGTCCTGCTCGGCACGCCGGCGGCCGTGAGCTGGATCGCCGCGTTCATGTTGATGGCGATCCTCGGCGTCCACGGCATGCTGTCGGGCGTCGCGAGCCAGGACTTCGGCGGGCGGCGCAACGCCGGCACCGCGACGGGCATGATCGACGGCTTCGTCTACTTCGGCGGCGCGCTGCAGGCGTTCGTGTACGGCCACGTGTTGCCGACCGGCGCCGAAGCCGGCGACCAGAGCAACTGGCGCGTGTGGCCGCTCGCGATGATCCCGCTCGGCGTGATCGGTCTCGGGCTTTCGCTGAGCGTGTACAGCGCACGCGTCCAGCCAAGAGCCACAAATCATTAGCTGTCGTATTGGCAGTCTCGTACACCGGTCTACGTAAACGGCTGTCAGAAACTAGCTATGATGACACCTGGCCACGTGGGTGTTAATGCGTGCGCCCATGAGACGCACGATCATTCTCTCGCTGCTCGCGCTCGGCGCGTGCGGCCCCTCTCACGAGGTCTCGATGGGTGGCGGTGATTCGGGTGGCGGATCCGATTCGGGCTCGGACTCCGGTTCGGGCTCCGGCTCGGGCTCGGGATCCGGATCCGGCACGGTCGGCGACACCAACCCGACCTACCCGACGCAGCACCCGAAGATCTACCTCGGCGCGAACCGGGCACGCCTGACCGCGGCGCTTGGCTCCGGCCGTGCCGCACCGACGCGGTTCAAGACCGTCGTCGACAACTGGGTCGGCGGCGCCGACTACTGGGGCTTCGACTCGTGGAACGCGGCGCTGCTCGGCCAGCTCACCGGCCAGACCAAGTACTGCACCGCGGCGATCGCGGACGTCGACGCGCAGGTCACCGCCGCCGACACGGCGATCGCGCAGGGCTCGCAGCCCGCGGTGGCCGGCGACGACTACCTCCAGATCGGCGACATGATCGGCAACCTCTCGCTCGTCTACGACTGGTGTTACGACTCGCTGACCAGCTCGCAGCGCACGAACTGGCTCGCCTACGCGAACCAGGCGGTCGCGAACGTGTGGTCGCCGAGCAGCGCGAAGTGGGGCAACACCGCGGCGCCGTGGACCGGCTGGGCCACGAACGATCCGCTCGACAACTACTACTACTCGTTCATGCGCGCGACGATGCTGCTCGGCCTGACCGAGTACGGCGAGGACTCGCACGCCGATCAATGGCTGCAGCAGTTCCGCGTGACGAAGATGCTCGACCAGCTGCTGCCGATGTTCGACAGCGATCTCGTCGGCGGCGGCTCGCGCGAAGGCACGGGCTACGGCGTCGCGATGCGCACGCTGTTCGAGCTCTACGACATCTGGAGCTCGACTACGGGCGAGCCGATCGGCCTGCTCACGCCGCACACGCGCGCGTCGATGTTGTCGATGATGCACCAGATCGTTCCGACGCTCGATCGGTTCGCGCCGACCGGCGACCAATCGCGCGATTCGACCGCATCGATGTTCGATTATCAGCGCAACTACCTGCAGGAGCTCGTGCGGCTGTTTCCGAGCGACGAGCTCGCGCCGCGCGCACAGGCGCTGCTCGCCAACTGCAGCGTGCCCGCGATGGCGAACTCGTTCATGGCGGTCGACGACTTCATCTACGAGAACCCCGACGTCGATGTCGGCACGCTCACCGGCGGCACCGCGTACTACGCGTCCGGCATCGGCGAGCTCTACGCGCGCTCGGGCTGGGACACGCACGCGACGTGGATCAACCTGATCGCGGGCCCGTACACCGAGTCGCACGCGCACCAGGATCAAGGCTCGCTGATGATCTACAAGGACGGCTGGCTCGCGTACGACGCGGTCGTGCAGTCGCACTCGGGCTTGCGCCAGGAGACGACCGCGCACGGCCTCGTGCGGATCACGAGCAGCGGCACGCCGATCACGCAGATCGCGAGCACGGAATCCAAGCTGGTCGGGCTGCACACCGGCGCCGGCTGGCTGTACGCGTCGGCCGATCTGACGGCCGCGTACAACCACAACGCGAACATCAGCAACGTGCAGCGCGAGCTCGTGTACTTGCAGCCCGACACCGTGGTCGTCTACGACCGCGTGACGAGCGCGGCGGCGACGCAGCAGGTGTGGTCGCTCGCGTCGCCGAACCAGTGGACGGTGTCCGGATCGACCGCGACCGTGAGCAACGCCGCGCACGCGCTGCACGTGCAGCGGTTCGCGCCGAACGCGACGGCGTCGGTGTTCGCGTACACGAACGATCCGAGCGGCGATTACAGCGGCGGCTACCGGCTCGACGAGACCATCGCGGGCGGCGACCAGCGCTTCCTGCACGTGATCTCGGTCGACAGCGCCGTGACGTCGGCGAGCGCGAGCGATGACTCGACCGTCGCGGTCACGCTGTCCAACGGCCAGACCGCGACGATCGCGTTCGATCGCAGCGCGCCGGGCGCGACGCTGACCTACAACGGTGTCACGACCACGCTCGGCCCGACCATCGACAACCTGCCCGAGTAGGCCGCGCGCGTGCGCCGTGATGTAATCGGCGCATGACCAGGTGGCTTCGCACGCTGCTGCGGCTGACGCCGATCGTGTTCGGCGTCTCGCTGCTCAGCGTGCTCGGCCTGTTCGGCTTTCGCGCGGTCGTCCCGCTCGACGAGCTGCGCGCGTCGACCGATGCGGTCGGCAACTACCTGCAGACGCTCGGCGGCATCTACGCCGTGCTGCTCGCGTTCGTCGTCTATGTCGTGTGGGGGCAATACAACGACGCGCGCGGCTTCGTCGCGCGCGAGGCGACCGCGATCGTCGACTTGCATCGCACCGCGAGCGGCTTGCCGAACGCGACGCGCGTCGCGATCCAGGACAAGCTGCAGGCGTACGTCGATGCGGTCGTCACCGACGAGTGGCGCGCGATGACGCACGGCGACGACGCGACGATCGAGCGCGTCGGCGTGATCCTCGACGAGGTCTGGCTCGCGATCCACCGCTGCCGGCCGAGCACCGCGACCCAGCAGGCCGTGTATGCCGAAGTGCTGACGCGCTTCAACGAGCTCAGCGATGTTCGGACCAGCCGGCTCACGGCGTCGCGCACGCGAATTCCACCGGCGATGCGCGTCTTGCTGTATCTCGGCGCGTTGATCACGATCGGCTCGATGTACCTGCTCGGTTTCGAACAGCTCTGGCTCCACGCGATCGCCACCGGCGCGTTGGCCGGCGCGATCGCGCACATCTTGTTTCTGATCCTCGATCTCGACCACGTCTTCGGCGGGCATTGCCACGTCGAGGAAGCGCCGTTCGTGCGAGCGCGGCGGACGTTCACGCGACCGACTCACCAGGCCAGCGCCGACGCGGCCGTCTGATCGCGCTTCGCTGATCGCACGGGCGTGGCGCGTGCATCGACGATCGTCATGCGAACCACGCTGACCATCGCCTGCCTCGCCGCCGGGTGCGCAGGCAGCCTTCCGATCGCCGGCGGCCCCGAGTCGCGAAGCTGGTCGGAAGCCCAGCACGACGCGCAGGTACTCGATCGCGCCGCATCCGAGCACGAGCGCGAGGCCGAGAGCTACGAGAACGGCCCGCAGACTTTCGATTGCGGCGACCTCGTGCTGAACGATCAGTACACGACCGGCGGCATCGGCAGAGTGACATGGATGCCGTGCTTCGATGTCAGCCGAGACGCGAGTGTACGAGAGCTCGAGCTGGCCAAACACCTGCGCGCGCGAGCCCGCGCCGAGCGAGAGTCCTCCATGCAGCTCGTGCGCGACGCCGACGCGGCCTGCGCCGGAATCCCAGCCGGCGAGCGCGAGCGGTCGGTCTTCGCACGCCGCGAAGGCGTCGCATCCGTGACGCCGCACTACCAAGCCGGCGAGCTGCGCGGCGTGTGGGTCGTGTTCGACTCGTCCATGACCGCCGGCCGGGTCCAGCACGACCTCGACTGCCAGCACGCGCGCTGGGTCATGCACGGCATGCCTGAAGACAGCGGCGACCTCGCGACCGTACAGGGTGCGCGATTTCACGTCATGAACCACAACGGCCACGTCGAGGTCCTCGTCACCACGCCGACGCGCTCCGCCGCCGAGGTCGCGCTCTCGCGCGCGAACGGCTTGAACGCGGGGTAAGGGCCCGCGAACCGATAAGTCGATCGATGATCGCGGTCGAGACGCCGTTGCTGGCGAGGCGCGGCGAGAACCGGCGCGGCGCGTACTCGACGTACGCAAGCACCGGAAGCGCAGCCGCAACGAAGCCAGCGCGGATGGATCGGCCGCGAGAACGACCGAGTTTTCGGTTCGCGGGCCCTAAGGCCTACCGCGCCTTGAACCGCTTGCTCGCGGGCAAGACGATGTCCCACAGGCCGAAGATCGCGGCGAGCACGTGGTCGAGCTCGCGCGTGGCCTTGCCGGGCAAGCAGTAGGCGGCGAGCCGCGAGCCCTCGAGCGTGTGCATGACGCCGCGCGACCAGCCCTTGCCGGCGTAGACGAGCACGCCGGGCACCCACAGCGCCTCGAGGTCGGCGAGCGCGTACGGGATCTTCTCGTCGACCGTGCCGAGCGAGTCTTGATACTTGCACTCGATCGCGAGCGCCTTGCGATCCTCCGGCCGCACGACGAACACGTCGATGAAGCGGTCCTTGCCGATCACGGTCTTGCCGAGCGCGACCTCGAGATAGACCACGAGCCCGTGCGGCGCGTAGGACGCGTGGATGTAGCTCGCGACGAGGTCGCGATACTGGTTGCCGGTCACAGCGTGAGCCCGAGCTGCGGCACCGCCTCGGACGCGACCGCGCGCGGCCCTTCGCGCGCGCCATGCTCGACCAGCCGGGTGCGCGCGATCTCGACCGCCTCGGCGCACAGGTCGTTGCCGAGAAAATCCCGGCCGCGCCGCACCGACGCCACGCCGACCGAGCCCGAGCCCATGAACGGATCGATCACGAGCTGCCCGGGCTGGCTGCTCTGGCCGATCAACACCTCGCTGACCTCGGGCGGCTTCTCGGCGGGGTATCCGCCGACGATGCGCTTGGCATCGATCACGTCGGCGATGCCGAGATCGTTGAGCTTGCGCTTGCCCTTCTCGAAGAACAGCACGCACTCGTAGAGCGCTCGGTAGTGGTATCCCATACCGATCGTCCCTTTTCGCCAGATCAATGGCTTCCAGAACTTGAACCCCGCTGCCTCCGCCATCGGCTTCGCGACGAACATCGTCTCGGGATCGCAGAACAGGTAGAAGTGCGAGTCCTTCCTGAGCACGCGGAACACCTCCGCGAACAGCTCGGGGAAGCGCGCGTTCGGGAAGATCGAGAACCAGTCGTTGCTCGAGGCCTTGCTATGCTTGAGGCGCGTGGTCGTGCCGACCGCGCGGTGCTTCTCCAGCGACTCGTACGGCGGATCGGTGATGATCAGGTCCACCGACGAGGCCGGCAGCGTTCGCAGCCACGCGACCGCGTCGGCTCGTGCGAGCTGGAACCTGGGATCGTCCATGTGCAGACCCTCGCACGAGGGTCTGACAATCCGTTCAGTACGCGGCGGCCGTCACCACACGCCGCACTGCTTGGCGGGCACCATCGCCGCGCCGGCCGGGCACTTGAACGCCGCCGCGAAGCCGGACTGGTTCGAGATCACTCCGTTCACGCGCCACTTCGGGGGCGAGTGCGGGTTCGTGCGAGCCATCGTCTCGAGGTACTCCGGCGTCTCTTTCGAGCACCACGACTGCGCGTAGCTCATGTAGTAGAGCTGGTCGTCGCTGTAGCCGTCGACCTCGCGCGGCGGTGGCGGCGCGACGTGCTCGCGCCAGGCGTGATACGCGCCGTACGCGATCTTCACGCCGCCGTTGTCGGCGATGTTCTCGCCGGCCGTGAGCTTGCCATCGAGCTTCACGCCGGGCACGGCTTCGTACTGCGAGTACTGGTCCTCGATGCACTTCACCGCGGCGGCGAACTGCTCCTTCGTCGGCTTGCTCCACCAGTCGCGCAGGTTGCCGTTGCCGTCGAACTGGCTGCCTTCGTCGTCGAAGCCGTGCGTCATCTCGTGGCCGATCGTGCCGCCGCCGGTGTCGCCGAAGTTGACCGCGGGGTGGAACGTCGCCGCGAAGCACGGCGGCTGGAGAATCCCGGCCGGCACCACGAGCTCGTTCAGGTTCGGGTCGTAGTACGCGTTCACCGTCGGCGGCGACATCTGCCAGTCGAAGCGATCGACCGGCTTGCCGATCTTCGCGAGCTGGCGCGCGAGCTCGTGCTGCTGAGCCGCGCGCACGTTGCTCGCATAATCGGTGCGCGAGATCGCGAAGTCGTACGTGCGCCATTTGTCGGGATAGCCGACGAGGTACGTCATCTTCGCGAGCTTCTCTTGCGCGGCCGCGCGCGTCGGCGCGTCCATCCACGCCAGGCCTGCGAGCTCGGTCGCCATCTCGGCCAGCACGGTCTTCGTCAGGTCGGTCGCGCGCGCCTTCGCATCGCCGGCAAACTTCGCGGCGACGTAGGCCTGGCCGAGCAGCTCGCCGAGATTGCGGTCGGCGCTGCGCACGCACCGCCGCCAGCGCGGCGGCAGCTCCTTCGTCCCGCGCAGCACCTTGTCCATCGTGAACGCCTCGTCGAGCCACGCCTTGCCGAGCGTGCTCGCGCTCTGTCGCAGCACGGTCCACGTCAGGTAATCGCGCAGTGCCTGCGGCTGCTCGCTCGCGACGAGCTTCGCGACCGCCGTGTAGTACGCCGGGTCGTTGACGGTGATCGCGGTGACCGAGCCGAGGCCGAGCGCCTCGAGATAATCCGCCCACGGAAAGCCCGGAGCCTTCGCGATCAGCCCGGCGCGATCGATGCGGTGATAGATCGCGTGAGGATCGCGGCGCACGACCTCGTCCTGGTGCAGCTTCGCGAGCGCTTCCTCGATCCGGTACGCGTTGCCGGCCGCGGCCGGCGCCCGCGCGTCGCCGAGCAGGGCGAACGTCCGCTCGACATGCGCCTTGTACGCGTCGCGCACCGCCGGGATCCTGCCCTTGCTGTCGAGGTAGTACTTGCGATCCGGCAAGCCGAGGCCGGCCTGATCGAGCGCGGCGATCACCCGTGTCGCATCGGCGTAGTCCTGCTGCGGCCCGAGATCGAACATCGGCGTGAAGCCAGCGGCCTCGAGCGTGCTGATCGCCGCGGCCGCCGACTTGGCATCGGTGACCCTGGCGATCGCGTCGAGATAGGGCTGGATCGGCTTGATTCCCGCCTTCTCGATCGCCGCTTCGTCCGTGCACGACGCGTAGAACGCGCCGAGCTTGTCGCGCACCGGATCGCCGCCGGCCGGCGCGGCCGCGGCATCCTCGAGCACCTTGCGCAGGAACGCTTCGTTGTCGCGCTCCATCATGCGCCCCGTGCTCCAGCTCTCCTCGTCCGGTGGAATCGTCGAATTCGCGACGAACGCGCCGCACGCGTACGCGAAGAAGTCGGTGCACGGATCGGCGGACCTGTCGATCCACTCCGGGACGATCCCGGTCTGCGCGAGCGTCATCGCGGCGTGGCTCGGTTTCGGCTGCGGTGTCGGAGCCGGTGGTGCGGCGGCGGGCTTCGGCGGATCCGACCCGGTCTGGCAGGCAGCGGCGACGAGCAGCAGCAGGCACGAGCGCATGGCCGCGGACGATAGCGTGATAGCGTGGCGCTCGCCATGGACCGAATCGAGCTGCTGATGCACATCCCGCTGTTCGAGTCGCTCGACGAGACCGACCGCGCCGCGCTCGCCGCCAGGCTCCGCGAGCTCCGCGTCGAAACCGGCGCGACGATCTTCGCGCAAGGCGACGACGGCGACGCGATGTACGTGATCGAGGACGGCGCGGTCGACATCGCGGCGGGCTCGGGCAAGCAGAAGGTGATCCTCACCTCGCTGTTCAAGCACCAGTACTTCGGCGAGCTGTCGCTGCTCGACGGCGCGCCGCGCTCGGCGACCGCGACCGCGGCGCGCGACACGTCGCTGCTCGCGCTCGATCGCGACGACTTCATCGAGTTCGTGAAGAAGCGGCCCGAGGCCGCGCTCACGATCATGCACGAGGTCGGCGAGCGCATGCGCGCGACGAACGAGCTGATGACGCGCACGGTGTCGCGCAACGTCGTCGAGGATGAAGAGGAGAAGCTCACGCTCGGTCAGAAGGTCGCCGACGTCGTCGCGTCGTTCGGCGGCAGCTGGCCGTTCATCTTCATCTTCTCCGGAATCATGGCGGTGTGGATGGTGTGGAACTCGGTGCTCGACGAGCCGCTGTCGTTCGATCCGCTGCCGTTCATGTTCCTGAACCTGTTCCTGTCGACGCTCGCCGCGTTGCAGGCCCCGGTCATCATGATGAGTCAGAACCGGCAGGCCGCGAAGGACAAGGCGCTCGCGCTCAACACGTATCAGGTCAACCTCAAGAACGAGGTGTCGATCGACAAGCTGCTGCGCGGCCAGGCCGAGCTCGTGCAACGGCTCGCGCAGATGGAGCAGCGTCTCGTCGCGCTGTCGCAGCGCACGAGCGGTCAGCTGCCGACGCCGGCACCGAGCTCGTAGCCGATCGTCACCTCGAGCGTGAGCGGCTGTGCGGTCGCTCCGATCGACGACGACGCGCCGCGCGACGCGGCCGGGAAGTATTCGTTGCTCCACATCATCCCGCCCTGGTTCTCGGCGACCGACACCACGCGGCCGAGCTCGATGCCGAGCGCGTGCGCGGTCTGCTCGGCCTTCGCCTTCGCGGCGGCGATCGCGAGCTCGCGCACCTGGCGCTTCTGCGCCTCGAGGTCGGCGCGGCGAAACCGACTCGTCATCCCCGTCGCGCCCGCATCGGCACCGGCCTCCATCAGCGCATCGATCTGCGTGAAGTCGCGCGTCGTCGCGACGATCGTGAACCGCGCGTCGTACAGCCCGAACACGCGCGTGTTCGGCTCTTCGAACCGCTCGAGCTCGACGCTGGAGAGCTTCAAGTCCTTGGCGGCGACACCTGCTTCGCGCAGTCGCGCGAGCACCGCGGTGGCATTCGCGCGCGCCTTGGTCGTCGCCTCGCCCGGTCGCGCACTCGTCGCGCTGATCGTCATGGTCAGATCGACGCAGTCGGGATCGAGCTCGACGGTGGCGCTGCCGGTCATGGTCATCTGACCCGGATGCGGCGGTTCCGGGACCACGACGACCGGGTGGTTGCAGGCTGCGAGCGCGAGGATGGCAACGACGAGGGTGTGGCGCATGTGAAGACAGACGCCGCTCGCGCCCGAAAGCTGCCCGCGTGACAGCGTCCTTACACAGGCCTTACAGTCGCCGCGATGTTGTTCGAACCGTTGACGCTGCCGTGCGGGCTCGTCGTCCCCAACCGGATCGCGCTCGCGCCGATGACGAATCTGCAATCGCTCGCCGATGGCGCGCTCGGCGACGACGAGTACAACTGGCTCGCGCGCCGAGCCGACGGCGGATTCGGGCTCGTCGAGACCTGCGCGTCGTACGTCGCGCTCGACGGCAAGGCGTGGCCGGGGCAGCTCGGCTGCGATCGCGACGACGATGCACCGGGCCTCGCGCGGCTCGCCGAACGGTTGCGCCGGCGCGGCGCGATCGCGATCGTGCAGCTGTTTCACGGCGGCGTGCGCGCGACGCAGAAGCTGACCGGCGCGCAGGTGTGGAGCGCGAGCACGTGGCGGGAGGATTCGCCCGACTTCGAGGTGCCGCGCGCGGCGACCGCCGACGATCTCGCGCGCGTGATCGATCGCTTCGCGGCGGCGGCGGCGCGCGTGCAAGCGGCCGGCTTCGACGGCGTCGAGCTGCACGGCGCGCACGGTTACTTGCTCGGCCAGTTCTTGTCGCGCGCGTCGAACCCGCGCGACGACGGCTGGGGCGGCGCGGCGAACGCAAACCGTGCGCGGCTGATCCGCGAGGTGATGCGCGCGGTGCGCGCGCGGGTCGGCTCGCGGTTCGCGGTCGGCGTGCGGCTGTCGCTCGAGCAGGGCGGTCACGCGAAGGACCTCGATCTCGACGAGAGCGTCGAGGTCGCGCGCTGGCTCGCCGACGATGGTGCGGACTGGATCCACGCGTCGCTGTGGAACGCCGCGGCGATGACGAAGAAGCGGCCCGACCAGCATCCGATCACGGTCGTGCGCGAGGCCGTGCCGCGTCGCGTGCCGGTGATCGCGTGCGGCGCGATCTGGACCCGCGCCGATGCCGATGCCGCCGTCGCGCGCGGCGCCGACATGATCGCGGTCGCGCGCGCCGCGATCGCGAACCCGGCCTGGGCGGCGCGCATCGCCGATCCGGCGTGGGAGCCGCGCCGGCCGCCGCTCGCGCGCGCCGAGCTCGCCGACCGCGCGGTGTCGCCGGTGTTCGCGCAATATTTGACGCGATGGAAGAACTTCGTCGCGGATTGATCTAATGTCGCGGGATGGTGAATCCCGGCT
>DATJXL010000106.1:0-8043 GCA_035500135.1 Kofleriaceae bacterium | reverse complement strand
CCAGAGTGTCGCGGTCGCGTCGAGCGCGTACCTGAACGCCCTCGATTACGCGAAGGAGCGCAAGCAGGGCTCGAGCATCACGCATTGGAAGGACGCCACCGCCCCGCGCGTGCCGATCATCGAGCACGCCGACGTGCGCCGCATGCTGCTCGACATGAAGTCGAAGGTCGAGGGGCTGCGCGCGCTCGCGGTCAAGCTGACGATGCACATCGATCGCGCGAACGCGATCGAGAAGGCCGGCGGCGACAAGGCGCAGGCCGAGCACCACCACGGCCAGGTCGATCTGCTCGTGCCGCTGCTCAAGGCGTACGGCAGCGATCAGGCGTTCCAGATCTGCGCGACCGCGATCCAGACCTACGGCGGCGCCGGCTACCTCAAGGACTGGCCGGTCGAGCAGTACTGCCGCGACTCGAAGATCTTCTCGATCTACGAGGGCACGAACCACATCCAGGCGATGGACCTCGTCGGCCGCAAGCTGATGCAGCGCGGCGGCGCGAACGTGCAGCAGTACGCGAAGGATGTCGGCGCGTTCGTCGCCGCGCACAAGGATCACGCGACGCTCAAGGACGCGGTCGCGACGCTCGCGCAGGCGATGGAGGCGTTGACCGCGACCGGCGGCAAGTTCATGCAGTGGTTCGGCGGCGGCAAGATCGAGCTCGTGCCGTCGGTCGCGAACCGCTTCCTCGAGATGATGGCGGAGACCACGATCGGCTGGTTGCTGCTCGAGCAAGCCGTGATCGCCGAGGCCGCGGCCGACAAGCTCCCCGCCGACCACCCCGACCGCGCGTTCTACGCCGGCAAGAAGTTCGCGGCGCAGTACTTCGCGGCCAACGTGCTGCCGGGCGTGCCCGCGAAGGCCCAGCTGATCGCGCGCGAAGATCGATCCGCGATCGACATCCCGATCGCGGCGTTCGCGCCGTGAAGAGCAGAATTACCGCCAAGGCGCCGAGATGCTAAGGAAGGCGCCAGGAAGAAATTAGACTTCTGCCTGGCGTCCTTGCTTGGCGTCTGCGGCGCCTTGGCGGTAACTCTTCTCATTCATGTTCGCGCCAGATCAGGAGTATCGCGTCGAGCTCGACCTCGACGAGCCCGACGATGCGGCGGCGTTGACCGCGAAGCTCGCGGCGATGCTCGATGTCGCGCCCGAGCGGTTGCCGCTGCTCGAGGTGCGCAAGCGATCGATCGACGCGCGGCGCGGCCGCGTGCGGTTTCATCTGATCGTCGGCGCGGCCGAGCCGCAGCCGCCGCCGGTATGGCCGCGCGAGACCGCGGGCGAGCCGGTCGTGATCGTCGGCGCCGGGCCGGCCGGCATCTTCTGCGCGTACCAGCTCGCGCGTGTCGGCGTGCCCGCCGTGATCGTCGACCGCGGCAAGCCGGTGCAGGCGCGCCGCCGCGATCTCAAGGGCCTCACCCAGCACGGCGTCGTCGATCCCGACTCGAACTATTGCTACGGCGAAGGCGGCGCGGGCACGTACTCCGACGGCAAGCTCTACACGCGCGCGCACAAGCGCGGCGACGTGCGCGACGTGATCGAGATCCTCGCGCTGCACGGCGCGCCGCCGGCGATCCTCGTCGACGCCCGCCCGCACATCGGCTCGAACAAGCTGCCGAAGGTGATCACCGCGCTGCGCGAGCGGCTCGAGTCGGTCGGCTCCGCGATCCGGTTCGGGGCGCGTGCGACCGAGCTCGTCGTGCGCGATGGCCGCGCGATCGGCGTGCGGCTCGCGGACGGCGACGAGGTCATCGGCCGCGCGGTCGTGATCGCGAGCGGCCACTCCGCGCGCGACGTGCACGCACTCCTCGAGCGCGCCGGCGTGCGGCTCGAAGCCAAGCCGTTCGCGATGGGCGTGCGCATCGAGCACCCGCAGCCGCTCGTCGATCGCATCCAGTACGGGCGCGCCGCCGGCCACGCGAAGCTGCCGGCCGCCGCGTATCGGCTCGCGTTCACGCCCGACGACGGCCGCGGCGCGTTCTCGTTCTGCATGTGCCCGGGCGGCTGGATCGTCCCGGCCGCGACCGAGCCCGACGGGCTCGTCGTCAACGGCATGAGCCTGTCGCGGCGCGATTCGCCGTTCGCGAACTCGGGCCTGGTCGTCGCGATCGAGCCGCGCGATTTCGGCGGCGCGCCGCACGCGGGCGTCGAGCTGCAGCGCCGGCTCGAGCGCGCGGCGGCCGAAGCCGGCGGCGGCGCGCTGCGCGCACCGGCGACGCGCGCGACCGATTTCGTGCGCGGTCGCGCATCGTCGACGGTGCCGCACACGAGCTACCAGCCGGGCCTGCTCGCCGGCGACGTCGGCGAGGTCCTCGCGGTCACCGGCCTGCCGCTCGCGGCGCGCTTGCGCGAGGCGCTCGCCGCGTTCGATCGCCAGATGCGCGGCTATCTCACCGAAGAAGCCGTGCTCGTCGGCGTCGAGTCGCGCACGTCGTCGCCGGTGCGCGTGCCGCGCGATCGCGAGTCGCTGGTGTCGCCGGATGTTGCAAGCCTGTTTCCGTGCGGCGAGGGCGCGGGCTACGCCGGCGGCATCGTGTCGGCCGCGCTCGATGGCATGCGGGTGGCCCGCGCGATCGTCGCGCGCACGTGAACGAGCGCTCACGATGTACGTGGACGAGCGTTCACGGCGCGCCCTCAAGCTGATGACATCTCACACGGCCCGCACCGTGCACGAAGCGCGCAGCCATGAGGAAAATCGCGCTCGCGGTTGGGTTGTGTGCGTGCTCTAACCACAGCGGAGCCAAGGCCGACGCGGGCGGGACAGCCGATGGGCCTCCGAGCGTCGACGCGGCGATGGCGGACGCCGGGCCCGATGCCCCGCCCGTGTTTCCGCCGTTCATGCTTCCGGCGGCCGGCGTCGACGTGTTGTTCGTGATCGACAACTCGTTGTCGATCACCGACAAGCAAGTAGCGTTCGCCTCGTCGTTCGCCAGCTTCGTCGCCGGGCTCGACGCGCTGCCGGGCGGTCGCCCCGACGTCCACATCGGGTTCGTGTCGACGACCGTCGGGCTCGATAGCGATGCGAACTACGGGACCAGTTGCCCGAATACCGCGCCCGCCGACGACGGTCTGCTTCACGCCACGGCGACCGTCACGGGCTGCACGCCACCGAGCGGGCTGTTCATCAGCGACATCGCGTCGAGTAACAGCCGCACAACGAACTACACCGGCACGCTCGATCAAGCGATGACGTGCATCGCGGAGCTCGGCCAGAGAGGCTGCGGCTTCGAGGAGCCGCTCGAGGCGATGAAGCGCGCGCTCGATGGCTCGCAGACCGCGAACGCTGGCTTCGTCCGCGACGGAGCTGCGCTGCTGGTCGTGATCTTCACCGACGAGGACGACGCGTCGATCGCCGATCCTGCGATCTTCGACCTGCAGAACGTCGGCGGGCTCAGCGACTTCCGCGCGCAGCCGATGTACGCGTACGACTGTAACGTACCGATCACCGCAACCCCCGACCCGGCCACGTATACCGGCTGCACGCCACGCACCGGCTCGTACCTGCGGGACACCGGTTCCTACGTCGACTTCTTGACCTCGATCAAGGATCCATCGCTGATCCAGGTCGCGGTGATCGCCGGCGGGCAACAGGACGGCTCGCCGCCGAGCTCGACGATCTCGACTGGGTCGGTGCTGATCCCCGGGCAATCGACGTCCCAAGATCCCGCGCTGGAACCGACTTGCCAGTTCACGCTCGACGCCATGACGGAGATCGCGCGACCGGGCATCCGGCTCCTCGACTTCACCCAGCGCTTGAGCGGCCACGGCACGTTCTCGACGATCTGCACGGCCGACTACAGCTCGACGCTGACCGCAATCGCGGGCGCGCTCTAGCGTATGCTCGCGCGATGAACCCGCGCTCGGTCGTGGTCGCGGTCTTGCTCCTGGTGCGAATCGCGGCCGGTGGTCCGCCGCCGCTCGTGCCGTACAAGAGCGGCAAGGTGACGGTGTCGTTCCCGAAGGGCTGGACGGTCGCGCAGCAGAGCGGGATGTACGTCGCGCAGCAAGATCCGAAGCGCAGCGACGCCGCCGACCTCGTGTTCGTCGATACCGCCGCGGGACCGCAGGCCACCGAAGACAAGTTACTCGACGCGCTCACCGCGCAGCTCGCACCCGATTTCAAAGCGAGCAAGCGCGGGCCGATCACCGCCGACGGCGGCCACTTCGTCGTCGGCGACGCCACCGTGGGCGGGGTCAAGGTTCGCATCGGCGGCCTCGCCGTCGTCGCGGATGGCAAGGCGACCGCTTGCGTGCTCGTCGCCAAGCCGGGCGACTTCGACGCGCTCGGTGGGCTCGCGCTCGTTGGCCTGGTCGCGGCGTCGATGCAAGGCGACCCCGCGCAAGGACCGGCGACGCCGCCGCTGCCGACCACGACGACTCCGGCCTCGCGCACGCCGACCATCGCCGACATCACCGGCGAGTGGGCCGAGGACGCGCACGCCGATCAGGCGTACGCCGACAGCCGCACCGGCCAGTACACCGGTTATTACGCGACGATCACGTCGACGAAGATGCAGTTCGACGGCAAGGGCCACTTCACGCTCAAGGGCCGCTACACGATCGCGAGCTCGAGCGGCGCGAGCGGGGGCAAGGTCGATCTTGCCGGCACGATCGCGATCAAAGGCAACGTGCTCGTCTACCAGCAGTCGAACTGGAACGCACCGGAGTACTTCTACATCCGCGGCTGGGACGTGCTCCCGGGCCTCACGCGGATGAAATTGAACGGCCACTACAACAGCGAAGCCGACGCGCTCAAGGCGGTGGATCCGCATTTCGCCACGAATCTCGATACGTTCTGGGTGCATCAAACGAAGTAGCGCGCTTACAACGCTGGCTTCAACGCGCGGTCCAACGCGAGCTTTCTAGGTTCGTTTGCAAGGAGAAACGAACCATGAAGACCACGATCGCACTCGCCATCACCACCATCGCGCTGTCGTTCGCCGGAGCCGTCCACGCCGATCCGCCGAGCGACGCCAAGGCCACGTACAAGGACGTCGAGAAGACGCTCAACTTCGTGCCGGCGTTCATGCACGAGTTCCCGGAGAGCGAGGTCGCCGCGGTGTGGAGCGAGCTCAAGACCGTGCAGATGAATCCGAGCACGGCGCTGCCGATGAAGACCAAGGAGCTGATCGGGCTCGCGGTCGCGGCGCAGATCCCGTGCCGTTACTGCACGTACTTCCACACCCAGGTCGCGAAGCTCGGCGGCGCGAGCGACGAGGACGAGAAGGAGGCGATCGCGATGGCCGGCCTGACGCGCCACTGGAGCGCGGTCGCGAACGGCATGCAGATCGACTTCTCCGAGTTCAAGCAGGAGATCGCGCGCATCGGCGCGTACCTCAAGCACCCGACCGCGACCGGCGACGCGCAGCCGGTCGTCGACGCGGCGTCGGCGTATCGCGACATCGAGCGCACGCTCGGCTCGGTGCCGACGTTCATGCGGCGCTTCCCCGAGGCGGGCATCGCCGCGGCGTGGAGCCAGACCAAGTCGCTCGAGCTCAACCCGGCGACGTCGCTCGACGGCAAGACCAAGGAGCTGATCGGGCTCGCGGTCGCGTCGCAGATTCCGTGCCAGTACTGCATCTACTTCCACACCGCGGCGGCGCAGCTGTACGGCGCGAGCGACGAGGAGATCCGCGAGGCGGTCGCGATGTCGGCGATCACGCGCGACATCAGCACGGTGCTGAACGGCAACCTCACCGACGAGGTGCAGTTCCGCAAGGACGTCGATCAGATCGTCGTCAACGTGAAGAAGTCGGCGAAGCGCTAGGGAACGGGTGTCGAACGTCGGGCCTCGGGCTTCGGCCGGAGGCCCGTCTCGCATTTTCGGATCAGCCGCCGAACTTGCGCACGGGCCACACGCGCTCGAACGGCGCGCCCGCCGTGCGGTTCGCCTCGCGCACGCGCTCGGCGTCGGCTGCTTCGTAGTGACACCACGAGCGCGTGCCGTCCTGCGCGAGGAACGAGCCGACGTGCTTGACGTCGCGCGCCTCGATGCACGGCGCGAGGGCTTCGCCACCGGCCATGAACTGCGCCTCGGTGATCGGAGACGAGAACACGCGTTCCACGACGAAGATCGGCATGCCGTCTCATACCACGGACGTTCCAACGCTCGCTCCAACGGCGGCACCGCAAGGTGACTTCTGGAGGACAACATGACGATCGACGAGAACAAGCTCAATGAATTCCTACACAAGGTGGTCACGGACGTCGGCAGCGCGATGAGCGCGGCGCTGGTCGTGATCGGAGACAAGCTCGGATTGTGGAAGGCGCTCGCGAAGGCCGGCGCGCCGCTGGCACCGGCCGAGCTCGCGCGCCGCACCGAGACCAGCGAGCGCTACGTGCGCGAGTGGCTGAACGCGATGGCGGCGGGCGGTTACGTCACGTACTGCGCGGACACGCACACGTACAAGATCGAGCCCGAGCAGGCGGTCGCGCTCGCCGACTCCGAGAGCCCGGCGTTCGTACCCGGCCTGTTCCAGGTCACGGCCGCGATGTGGGCCGGCGAGTCGAAGATCGCCGCGAACTTTCGCACCGGCGCCGGCCTCGAGTGGGGGCACCAGCATCCGTGCCTGTTCGAGGGCACCGAGCGGTTCTTCCGCAGCGGCTACCTCGGCAACTTGATCCAGGCGTGGTTGCCGGCGCTCGACGGCGTGGTCGCCAAGCTCGAGCGCGGCGCGAAGGTCGCGGATGTCGGCTGCGGCGTCGGCGCGTCGACGATCATCATGGCGAAGGCGTATCCGAAGTCGAAGTTCCACGGCTTCGACTACCACGTGGGCTCGATCGAGCTCGCGCGGCAGCGCGCGAAGGAGGCCGGCGTCGCCGATCGCGTCACATTCGAGGTCGCGAAGGCGACCGATTTCCCGGGCAGCGGCTACGACCTGATCGCGCACTTCGATTGCCTGCACGATCTCGAGGATCCGGATGGCGCGGCGCGGCGCGCGCGAGATGCGATCGCGCCGGATGGCACGTGGCTGGTCGTCGAGCCGTTCGCGGGTGATCGCCCGGAGCAGAACCACAACCCGGTCGGCCGCGTGTTCTACTCGGCGTCGACGATGCTGTGCGTGCCGCACTCGCTCTCGCAGGGCGGCCCGGCGCTCGGCGCGCAGGCCGGCGAGACCCGGCTGCGCGAGGTCGCGACGAAGGGCGGCTGGTCGAAGTTCCGCCGCGCGACCGAGACGCCGTTCAACCTCGTGCTCGAAGCGAGGCCGTAATACGGTAGCGCCGTGGCTCCGGGTCTCGAGATCCGCTTGATCGGCGAGCTGGTCGTCGCGCGCGACGGCCAGCCGCTCGCGTTACCCGCGTCGAAGAAGACGCGCGCGTTGCTCGCGTATCTCGCGGCGACCGGCAAGCCGCAGCTGCGCGAGCGGCTGTGCGCGCTGCTCTGGGACGGGCCCGACGATCCGCGCGCCGCGCTGCGCTGGAGCCTGACCAAGCTGCGGCCGCTCGTCGACGACGCGCGCCAGCCGCGGCTCGTCGCCGATCGCGAGCGCGTCGAGCTCGTGCCCGGCGACGCGCTGATCGATCTGGCGCGCGTGCGCGCGGCGGTGCCGGGCGGTGCGGCGGGCGTCGCGCGTGCGTCGACCGAGGCGCTCGCGGCCGTCGCGCCCGCGATCCGCGGCGAGCTGCTCGAGGGCCTGGACCTGCCCGATTGCTACCGCTACGACGAGTGGCTGCGCGCCGAGCGCGAGACCGCGCGGCGGCTCGGGATCGCGATCCTCGCCGCGCTCGTCGCGCGCGAGGTGCCCGACGCGCTCGCGTACGCGCGCACCTGGGTCGGGCTCGATCCGCTCGACGAGGCCGCGCATGCCGCGGTGATCCGACTGCTCGTCGCGCTCGATCGCAAGCCGGAGGCGCTCGCGCAGTTCGCCAGCGCGTCGCGGTTGTTCGAGCGCGAGCTCGGGCGCGGGCCGTCGCGCGAGCTCGAGCGGCTGCGCATCGCGATCGGCAGCGCGAGCGTGCCGGCGCCCGTCGCCGCAACGCCGATCGAACCCGTGCCGTTGCCGGCGACCCCGCTCGTCGGGCGCACGCAGGAGCTCGCCGCGCTGCGCGAG
>DATJXL010000105.1:0-8028 GCA_035500135.1 Kofleriaceae bacterium | reverse complement strand
TCGCCCACATCGGGATCAGCATTCCGTAGGACTTGGTCAGCAAGCGCACAGGGGCTGCCTTTGAGGGAGGGGTTCGCTGAGAGAACGAGCGCGATCGCGCCCGCAACCATTGGACTCGAAAACGATGTTCCAGAGCAACCGTAGAAGTCGGTTGGTTGCATGCCGCTACCCGAACCGCCTGACGATGAGCAGACGGTTGTGCTACCGCTGCCCGAGAAACTCAGTTGCACGAACGCCTCCCCTGGCGCTGCGAGGTCCGTGTTCACCGTGCCGAAATCGGAAAACGACGACAGCGTGTCGACGTTCGGCTCCGTTGCAGCTCCCACGCTTGCAACGCGGAGCACGTTATTCCCCGTCATGTCAGCAGGCCACGCGAACAAGTTGGATGCATCGTGGTTTCGCGCACAGTTTCCTGCTGCGATCGTGACCACGGTGTTCGCTAGACTCCCCTGAATGTCCGAGAGCTCTGCTTTAAGCTCCTTCGTAAACGCGTCGTATTTGTCGTCGGAGAGCGAGTATTCTCCACACTGGCTACAGCTCCCTTTGTCCTCCGTAGTGACATAACAGCCGAGGCTCGCGTTTACGACGTCAGCGTGCATGAGACCCGCGTACATGAACCCATTGTGGACGCTGTCACGATAGACAGCGTTTGAGGACGTGAAAGCTGAATCGTGGCTCGCCTGGATCGGTAGGATTCTGACCCTCCATGCGACCCCGACGGTATTGATTCCATCACCGCCGACGGCTCCGATGATCCCGGCGACGGTCGTGCCGTGACTTACGGTGGGGTTCTCTGCCTCCGGAACCACGCCAAACGTGTTTGTGTCGGTATCGAAGTTCCAACCGATGATGTCGTCAACGAATCCATTGCAGGCCCCCACGGTCGCTCCGTCCAATCCGTCCTCCCAGCCGTAACCGTCGCTCGGTATTCCGCTCGCGTTGCAGCTTTCGCCAGGAGCGAGCTCGCGCCCGGCACCGCTCACAAGGTCACCCGGATTACAGCGTCGAGAACGCCGCCGAGTGATCCGATCTTGGGCAGCGGGTACATGAATTACCTCCCTTGAATAGCCCGATCGATGATCCACCCGACAACCGCGCCGCCCAGCGCGCCCCGGGGGCCTCCGATCACCGTTCCAAGCGCCGTTGCGGCGCCGACGACGGCCGCGGACTGACCGAAGCTAATGTTGCCATCGCCGCGACGACGGCGCGCGTCAGCGTCGTACATTGCGACGGCTCGCCGCTCCTGCTCCAGTGCAGCACGCGCAGCGCGCTCTGTCGCCTCGCGCTCCTCGCGCTGGCGCTGCTCCTGGCCGACGGAGGCGACCGTGCCGGCGATCTTCGCGTGTACGCGTGCGACGATCCGTGCGATCTCCTCAGCCGCCATCGTGCTTTTTTCGTTCGCGTCGGGCGCCGGCAGGCTTGCGATCGGATATTTCGTGCGCTCGTCGTCGGTCATGCGATCTTCTCCAGCGCGGCTGCGATCGCAGAATCGCCAGTCGCTGGCGGCGCGGCGGCGCCGACCCGAGCACGAACGCGCAGATCGCTGAGATACGCCGCGAGCTGGGCGCGTCGCGTCTCTTCGTCCGTGGTCTCGCGCCACGCCTCGATCAGCGTCGGCAAGATTGCGAGCCCGCGTAGGCAATCGTAGAGGGGCAGAAAACTGCGTGCGCCGCACGTCAAGCAATGCGTGTACGGCCTCGATTTCTTGTCGAGACCGAGGCGCGCGGACGTGGGATGCAAGCAGAACACGCAGGCGCAGTCACGCAGGAACATGGTCGTCCTCCTCTGGCGCCGACTGCGCCGAAAGCACGGCGCCCGAGGCACCGTCGGGTTGGTAACGCGATTTCTGAACTATCCATTGGAGGTCCGCGATCTCAAGCAGCACGTCCGATTCGTGCGCGAGCTCCTCGCCGCCTCTCACGTCGCCGTGCGCATTGATCTGGCTAACCGCGAGCACCAGCTGGAGCGACGGCAGCACGTTCAAGAGATGCCGCAGGTCGCGGCCCTCGAACATGGCGCGCTGCACGGAATCCACTGCAAGCGCGGCAATTTTGCGCTGTCGCACGATGTCGACGAGCTGGCGCACCGTCGCCCGGCTGCACACCAACAACTTGTCATCCTTCGCGCCGACGCGCGTCAGCCGCGCTCCTAAGCTCGGGCCGGCAGGCTCCTCGATGCTGAGCAACAAGGTGGGCGCCGCGAGCGAATCGAGCGCGCGGAGGACGAACGTCGACTTGCCCGATCCCCGCCGCCCGAACACGACCACAAGCGCTCCGCGGCGCAGCTCGAGGCCCGGATACGCGGGCAGCTTTGCATCTTGGTACTGAGTGCGTGCTAGCTCTCGCGCCGTCGTCAGCTCCACCTCTCCGTCTACCTCCGCGCGGGCGCGCTGTGGCAAGAGCACAAGCGAGTGCGCCTCCCAGCAGTAGGAGCACACGGGCACGTAGGCGGCGAAGACGGAGGCGCAAACCAGGCAACGGTACATCCGATATTCCTACTCTCGTATTTAAGTATAAGAGCGACTCCCGATTACAACGTCAAGATAGTTGCTCTCCGAGGAGCCGTAGCAGCTTCCGCCGAAGCGTGCGCGTGTCGTGGTCGGCGCGCCAACCTTCGAGCGCGTGAGCGAGCGATTCCTCGACGGGATCCGGCTCGGACTCGGCCTGTTGGACCAAATCTTGGTCCAGCGGATGCGTATCACAGCGGCCTGGAGCAACTACGTCGCTCGCAAACTCTCGATTATGAACAGCGTCAATCTGATCTGTTATGCAGATAGGGTCTTTCGAAACCCTCCTCCGGAGCCCATCAACCAGCGGACAACGTTGTATGCAGAGATCGATCTGTGTTCGCGCACGGAGCGATCGAGCTCGCTACTGGTGGGACTTCTTTCGGCGCCGCCTGCGGAGCGCGCGAGCGGCGAGAAAGCGTTGGCGCTCCAACAGCTTGTCTTCCGGTGTGGCAGCGGCGGGCTTTTTCCGTTTCGTGAATTTCTTGCTCATGAGCCGCACGCTAACAGATATGCGTTAGCGCCCGGGATCCGGGAGCGCGTCGTTATAGAGCTGGATCGCGTCTCGGAACGAGCGCTCGGCCACGAACTCCATCACGAGCCCGACTGCGTACGCGGTCGCGCCGACGGCAATGTCGATCGTGCGCGCGCGACCGTCGCGTAGCGCGAAGTACGTGGGGATCGCCGCGACCCCCACGATCCCCGCCGCGAACGCGCCACGCCGCCAGCCGGAGCATGTTCCCACCGCGTCCTCGGCGTCGGACACACCGCTCACGGCGCTCGCGTCGCACATGTCCAGACGAACGTCGCCCTTGAAGAACGCCCCGTGGTGATGCATAGCTGTCTCCCGCCAGCGAATCGGCACGCGAGCAGTCGTCGGATCGAGAGTCACCGTACAGCCGCAGGCGGCAAGCGCGATCGCGAGGCGCACGCTCAATAGGAGCGCCTCGCCCGCCACAGGTCTTGTTAAAGGATCGTGGACGGGGCTTGCAACGGTTTCAGGAACTTCGCGCTCACCGACACGCTTCGAGATTCGAGCTGCATCGGGAGCCCAGCTAGATACGATAGCGAGAACTGGCTCTTTCTGCGCCCGACCGCGGTGCGAACTCCTGACTCGGCGTGGGTGCTGCCAAACGCCGATCTCGAGCTGCCGGAGCCGTGACCGCTACTGACTCTGGTTGGTCATGTCGCGCTGGATCTTCCAGCCTCCGTCGGACTGCCGCTTCCAGACCACGAGGTACTTGCCCGGAGCCGTGATCGGCGCCGCGCCATCCTTCGTGATCGTGATCGAGTTGACGCCGACCTCGACGGCAAGGTCGCCGCTAACGACGACCTCTTGCGTCGTGATGGTGGCGTCGGTAATCCCCATCGTCGAGAGAGCAGCGAATACCTTTTGGATCGCATCGTGGCCGGAGACCGCCGGCATACCCGCCGGCAACATCGTCGCGTCGGGCGCGAACTCGGCGGCGATCGCGGCCGCGTCGCCCTTCTTGACCGCGGCGACGATGCGCGCGTTGGCGTCGACGATCGCCTGGCGGTCGGAGGGCGACGCGGGATGAGACGCGAGGGGTGCTGGAGCACATCCTGCGAACAGCGTTAGGATCGACCATCGGATGAATCGAGTCATGGCGGGAGCGATCGTAGTGGGGCGCTGGCGGGTCCACATGGGACGTTCGATCCCATGACGCTCGTGTTGTCGAACCACGAGCTCGGTCTCGTCGAGACGGTCGGGCGCGCTCTTGCGCAGCCCGCGCCTAGGTCGCTCGACTCGTGGTGGAGCGATACGAGTCCGCTGCTACTGGCCTTGTTCGATGCGGACCACGCGATATGCGCGTTGCCCGGGAGGTCCCTGCTAGCGGCGAACGTCGATGCGGACGTGTCGGCCCGGCTGGGCACGATCTACACGCTCGCTCCGGCCGAGCTGAAACGGCTCGATCCGCTGATCTGCGCGATCGAGGACGATTCCGGGCGGCGGCCGTGCGTCGTGTTCAACCGGATCGGCACGCTTCGTCAGGCGGAGTCCAAGCAACGGCGCTCGCTCGTGCTTCACGACGTGTTCGAGCGATCGCGGATCCGCGATAGCGTCAACGTCGACCTCATCACCCACGGCGGGCCGGCTCGCCTGTGTGTGTCGTATGATCGGCCGACGGGCGGCATCGACCGCGCGCTCGCAGTGGCGCGGCTGCTGGTCCCGGCGTTTGAAGCCGGCGCGCGGGTGCTCGCGCGCGACGCCGACCCGCCGCTTTGCAACGACCACGGTCTGACCGCTCGCGAGCTCGAGGTCGCGCGTCTCGTCGTCGCGCGGCTGCGCAACCTCGAGATCGCGAGCTTGCTCGGCATCAGCGCCCACACCGTTCGCCACCACATCGAGAACGTCTTCGCCAAGCTCGACGTGCGATCGCGTCACGACGTCGCGGCACGGCTGCGCGGCGGCTGATCGAACCGGCGCGAGCTACACCACCTGCCGCGCAGGTGCCGGTGCAAGGGTCGCGAACCCGACGAGTAGCCTCCTTGCAGACTCGAGCTGGCCTGCCGAGTCGAATGAAGGCCAGGATGCTCGAGTGTAGCCTCAGCAGCCCGAGCAGCTGCGTGACCCTCGACTTCGTTGACCCGTGAAGGCGCACACGCCAGCCGGTCGCGGTCTCGGGCGGGTTCGAGCCTTCGCCGTTGATGTTGTACGCGAGCTCCGACATTTCCGATTCTCCGTTTCGTGAAGTTGCGAGCGACTGCTTCGCGCGGTCCTCTCACCCCCTTACTTGCGGAGACTCGTGGCGTTTCACTGACCGCTGGCGATCGCCGTCACGATCAATGGAACACGACCGTGCCGCCGCACCACGGAGCGGCCATCGCGACGTCCCACTGCGCGCCGTAGCTGCCGCTCGCGTTGGTCACGCAGTAGGCGACGTCGGCAACCGACGCCACGGGCAATCCGGTGAATTGCGTACCGGAATGGACGCCGGTGATGTTGGCGCATGCCAGCCCGATCGAAACGACGATCGCGTCGGTCGGGCTGGTGACCACGGGTGCGGCGATCAGCGCGGTCGCCGGCTCGTCGTTCGCCTGGCTGCCCGCGAGCTGCGTGCTCGCCCCCGTGAATTCGACCGCCCAGATCCCGAACGCGATCGTCCCGGTCAGCTTCACCGTCACGGTCGTCGCGTCGGCGCGCACGTTGCTCGCGTACCAGATCTCGGATGAGGTCTCGCACGCGTTCATGATCGCGCGCACGCTCGCCGAGCGGTAGGTGTTACCAGCGTCGTCAGTCACGCCCGACACGGAGTCGGACGTATCCGACGCATTCGCGACGCCGATGACGAGGAGGCTCCCGGCGCGTGTCGGCGAGAGCGTGACCGCCCCCGAGGAGGCGTAGCCGGTCGTCATGCCGCTCTGCACGAACGCGGCGGATCCGCCTTGAGATGCACCATCGCCGCTCGTCCCCACGGGGTCGAAGCGGTAGCGCCCGCACCCGCCGAGGATCGCCCACGCGATGCCAACGAGGGCGAGAGCCAGTGACCGCATCTCGGCCCAGCGTATCAAACGTCGTAGCGTTCTGACGTGCCTCTAACGCGCCGGCGGCGTGGTGCGCACCAGCGTGAACGAGAGCTCGTAGTTCTTGTTGAGCTGGCGGTGCGAGCCGCTCGCGCTGCCGGCGTCGCGAGTGTAGCAGCGCGTGTCGTCGGCCGAATCGGGATGCACGCTCGAGCCTGCGCTGTACGCGCAGAACCCGCCCGCGATCGCGCGGATGCCTTCGACCGCGCGGCCTTTCCGGCTCCAGGTCGTGTCCACGGTCTCCTTGCGAAACGGTTTCGGCGCGACGCACAGCGTGCTGAACAGATGGGTTCGCTTCATCCGAAGTCGACGAGCAGCTATCGCTGCCATTCGATCGCATATGCTTCGATTAGCTCTGTCGTCTCGTCTTCGTCGTTCGTGCGTCTATGTCTGTGCGTGGTCGCCTTGTGCTCGAAGATGCGGCCGGTCGCGATTTCAACGCGGTCGACGCGATGCAAGCGAAAAACCACAGTCCCGGCGCTGTCGACTTGATCCGCATCGATCTCGTAGGTCGCGATGCCATGGTCCACGCCACGCAGCGCGAGCCGGATCGTGGGAGCCCTCGCCGAGCAGCGCGCCGAGCTGTTCGAACTCGCCCCCGACGACCTTGGCGCCGTTTTGGGCGCACGACAGTACGGTCGTCTACGTCCGCTACGGCGGCGACACGATCCAGCTCGCGCCGCCGTTGATCGTCGAGAAGGCCGAGATCGATCGCTCGTGAGCGTGCTCGGCGACGCGCTCGCGGCGACGGCGTAACGGTTTCGGCAACACGGACAGCGGCGAGCGGCAGTATGATCGAAGCATGCTGGTCAGCTTCGCGTTGCGCGTATCGATGACATGCAGGGCATGTCACATCTCGATGCCGATCAACGGGATCGCGTCGTCGACTCGTTGTTACCACTGCGGCGAGACCCGGTCGTTGGATGCGCGGCTCTGGACCGCGGTCTTGAACCGCTACTTCTTGGCGGAAGCGTACGGCTTGCAGCAGGGCGTCGTCAGGAAAGCGGACAAGGACGTCCACATCGCGACCCCGGCGGGGGTCGAACGCGATCGCATCGCGGTGGCCTACACGAGAGGCGCGCCACGCTGTCGCGGGTGCGAGGCCAGGTTCGACGTGTCGGGTCTCGCAGCGCAGCTCGATCACGGTCAGCTCCCCTGTCCGAAGTGCGGACAGTGCCTCGGGCTGCGCGCCGCGGACGCGTTGAGTCGAGCGGTCGACCGCAATGCAGTGATGGTCGTTGGCGAGAGCGCGCTGTCGAGTGACGAGCAAGCGCTTCAGGCGCGGAGGACACCAGTCCTGTTCCAGTGCATGGGTTGCGGTGGCCCGCTGAACGTCGACGGCGCGACCCGCGCGGTCACGTGCGAGCACTGCGGTGCGTCGAATTACCTCCCCGATGGCCTGTGGCAGCAGCTCGCTCCAGTGCCCAAGGAGCAGTGGTTCTTCCTGATCTGCGACTACGACGCCGCTGCCGCGAAGCAGGCACTGTGGCTGATCGACGACACGCGCCGGTCCTACGCGTTGACCGAGAAACTGACCGAGGAGGATGTGGTGCTGCTGCTGCGCGACCATCGCGCCGACGTGCGCGCCGCGGTCGCGCGCAACCCGCACGTGCCTGTCGAGGTCTTGCGCAGGCTCGCGCAGGACGACAATCGCGATCCTGAGGTGCGATGAGCGATCGGCTCGAGTCTTCGATTTCGCCTTCGTCTTCGGCTTCGCTTTGCTGCCGACGGTGAGCGCGACGAACGTCAGGTCGGCGATGCGCTCGACGCCGAGGCCGACGTGCCAGTCGTTCGCGCGCCGGAGTCTGGTGGGAGCGCGCGGTCAACTGATTCGAGCGAGCTATGGCGAGCTGCGGAACTGCTCGACGGCCGCTGCATAGCCTTGACCCTGTGCCGCTGCGTACGTCGAGTAGCTCGGATCGTACGTCGCGAACCCGTCTTCGCCCTGGCAGAACATTTCGAACACGACCCGGTCC
>DATJXL010000104.1:0-17350 GCA_035500135.1 Kofleriaceae bacterium | reverse complement strand
GATCATCGCCGGCTGCGACCGTCACGCTCCGGTCACCTCGCGGCGTACGTCCGCGCTTCGCTCGTCACGTGGAACCACCACGCTCCTCGTTCCAGTGCGGGCGTGCGCCGCGATCCGCCTCGGATCGCTCGGTCTCGCTCGCCGCTGATCTGACCAGGTGGTGCTAGGTGCGTTGAAGATTGTTCGTACGAATTCGGCGGGCATTTCTTGTGATCGGCCTGTAACCTCGCCTAGGTTCGATCGTCGTGCGTCGCCGGATGGTCCTCCTGGTCGCCGTGTTGGCGTGTGCCGCGGGAGCGGCGCAGGCCGGTCCACCGACCAAAGCCGCGCGACGCCCTGCCGACAAGGGCACGTTCAGGTCGTGCGAGAACGGCAAGTGCCATCGCATCCCGGTTCTGTCGGGCCGCAACGCCGCGAAGACGGAGCTGCGCGCGGATCCGCTCGACAAGCCGTCGGGCGACATCTGGATCAAGGCCGAAAACCTCGGCGAAGAGGTCAAGGTCCACATCTACAAGCCGGATGGCAGCTTCGACGACGCCGCACTCGCCAAGCTCGACGATCTGTTCCGCGATCCCAAGACCGGCGCGGTGCGCGCGGTGCGCTCCGAGCTCTACGAGCAGCTGTCGCGCATCTACGACAAGTTCGGCGCCGACGGCACGCGCCCGGTCGTGCTCGTGTCGGGCTTCCGCTACCAGGAGCGCGACTCGAGCCGGCACTACCACGCGTCGGCGATGGACATCCGCGTGCCGGGCGTGTCGATCTACGAGATGTACAGGTACGCCGAGTCGCTCGACGCCGGCGGCATGGGCCTCGGCATCTACCCGACCGGCGGCTTCATTCACGTCGACTTTCGCGCGCCCGGCGAGCCGAGCTACCGCTGGACCGATTACTCCGGCCACGGCGGCAAGAAGCCGACCGGCCGGACGCAGCCCGCACGCAAGCCAACGAGCTGAGCCGCGCTACGATATCGCCATGAGCGAAGACGCGATCCCCGAGCTCGCGGTCGCCGAGGTAGCCGCGCGACTCGGCCAGCCCGGCTTTCACGTGTTCGACAACAACAGCGCGGCGCGCTGGAAGCGCGGCCACGTCCCGGGCGCGAAGAACGTCAACGCGTACAACTACGATCCGAGCGCGCTGCCGAGCGACAAGACCGCGACGCTCGTCTTCTATTGCAGCGGGCCCGGCTGACACTCCTGCCACGCGGGCGCCGGGCGCGCCCGTGAGCTGGGATATCCGAACGCGTACGCGATGCCGGATGGGATCGCGGGCTGGGAGAAGGCCGGGATGAAGACCGAGACCGGCTGATCACCAGATCTTCGCTGCATTCACCGCATGCGACGGCCGCCGGCCGGTCGCGCCGACGTAACCAGCGCGGTAATGGACGCGCGTCGGCGATGGAGTCGCGTGCGGCACGCGCGCCGCGAGCTCGCGATACAGCGCCGGCGACACCGCGCGCCGCTCGTGCACGAGCTCGTGCCAGATCGCGCCTTCGTGCTCGTGTGCGCGCTCGGCGAGCGCGACGACATCGAAGCGCGACAGCGCGGTCTTGGTCGCGGCCTCGCCCGGACGCCCCCGTGTCACGGCGGCGAGCCGCTTGAACACGTCGGGGCCGAAGCGCTCGTACCAGAGCAGCGTGTGCGCGGTCGACAGCGCGCCCGCCCACGGATAGCGCGACAGCCGCCACTTCGCCGACAGCGCGCCGAGCGCGTCGTCGATCTTCGTGCGCTCGGCGTCGGATTTCGGCGGGCGGCGCTCGGTCCAGAACAACCCGAGCCCGAGCTCGTCGCCGGCGAGCTGCCAGGTCTCGGCGATGCCGAAGTCGCTCGGCCGCTGCGCGACGAGCGCGCCGTGCGTGAGATCGAACTCGCCGCAGATGAACAGCGCGACGTGCTCGCGCAGGCGCTCCAGCATCGCGATCGTCGCGTGCGCCTCGCGCGCGGTCTCGGTCGGAAAATCGGTGAAGCACATCGCCTCGACCGCGACGCCGGCGCCGGCGAGGTTCGCGATCGCGGTCTCGACGGTCTCGACCGGCACGCCCTTGTCGATCAGCTTCAAGACGCGCGGCGCCGCGCTCTCGACGCCGTACGCCATCGCGATCGCGCCGCCTTCGGCGAGCTCGGCGCAGCGCTCCGGCGTCAGCGACTTCTCCGGGCGCATGTCGGTCGCCCACTTCCAGGGCTTGCCGGCGTCGCGGATCGCCCGCGCCAGCTTCAAGCACGTCTTCGGCGACACCGAATCCTGCGAGAAGTAGAAGCGCGACACCGCGTGCTTGCTCGCGAGCTCGCCGAGGTGCTGCATCATCGCGTCGACCGGGCGCTCGCGATACGCCGCGGTGCCGACCTCGGCCAGCCCGTAATGGCAGAACGTGCACTTGCCCCAGTAGCAGCCGCGCGTCGGGTCGTACGGCAGCACGAGCTCGGGCGCGAAGTAGCGATCGAGCGGCAGCCCGGTGAAGTCGGGCGCGGGCAGCCGGCTCATGTCCTCGATCTGCTCGCCGCGGATCGCGCCGCTTGGCGACTCGCCGCGCACCACCGCGCGCACGAGCTCGGTGAGCGCGAGCTCGCCTTCGAACAGGATCGCGGAGTGAAACGGCGCGAGCGCACGCGCGAGCCGGTCGCCGGAGAGCCGCGACAGCAGCTGCGTGACCGCCGGCCCGCCGATCGTGAGGTGCGCGTCCGGCAGCTCGCGCGCGAGCCGATGCGCGAGCGAATAGGCCGGCTGCAGCTGGCCGGGGAACGCGACCGAGATCCCGACCACGCGCGGCCGGGCGCCCGCGAGCTCGCCCGCGAGCGCTCCGAAATACTCGCAGAACGGATCGCGCTCGGCGCGCGCGTCGTCGGCGATCGCGGCCGGCGTCGTGAACGAGAACGGCGTGCGATACGCGGTGAAGCTGACGGTGAGCGGCGCGTGCGCCGCGCCGACCAGCCGCAGCGCGCTCTCGACCGTCGCGATCGCGGCGTCGTAGTCGGCGGGCTCGAAGAAGCGCGTGCGATCGCGGAGCACGGCGACCGCGTCGTCGATCGAGCCGGGCGCGTGCTCGGCGTCGCCGCGCGCCTGCCACAGCGCGGCGTACGCGAGCTGCTCGACGTGGACGAGCCGGCCCTTGCGCTCGAGCCGGTCCAGCCGCTTGCGCGCGCGCTCGGCGAGCGGCGCGAGCCGATCGCGGCGCAGCAGCCAGTCCCACGCGCCGACGTTGCCATCGATCGGTAACACCGAGATGCCCTCGCGCCGCAACCAGGCCGTCAACGTCGGAACGCTGAGATACGGCGCGGTCGGATCGCAAGTCGGCGGATAAACCAGCGCGACGTCGACCATTCCGCACGCTTAGCACACCTCGTGCTGACGAAAGCACGCGACTTGAGACTGCCGTCGGGCTCGTCACGTCATACGAGCATGCCACCCCAAACCTCCCATCGACCGGCGCGGCCGGATCTGTTAGAACCGCGCGCGGTGGCGGAAATCAACCTCGAAGTGTGGGACGCGACCGGCAACAAGCGTCTGCAAGTCCAGGTGCCGGATGACGTGGCGGTCGAACGGATCCTCATGGTGCTCGCGGACAAGCTGCATCTGCCGAAGTTCGCGCCCGACGGCCAGCTGATGAGCTACAAGTTCCACCATCGCCGGCTCGGCGTGCAGCTGCTCGACGATCGCACGCTCGCGCAGCAGACCGTCGTCGACGGGGACGTCGTCCGCATCCAACCCGAGATCACCGCGGGCTGAACCGTGACCGCGGCCGAGGGCGTGCTCAGGATCGAAACGGAGGATCGCTATCACCGCCAGACGCTGATCGACTGGTGGGATCAGCGCCGCGTCGCGAAGACGCGCGTCGTCGTGGTCGGCGCCGGCGCGCTCGGCAACGAGATCTTGAAGCTGCTCGCGCTGATCGGCTGCGGCCGCACGCTCGTGTTCGACGGCGATCGCATCGAGCGCTCGAACCTGTCGCGCACGGTGCTGTTCCGCGAGGCCGACGAGGGCGCGTCCAAGGCCGAGGTCGCGGCGCGCGCGATGACCGCGATCAACCCCGACGTGCGCTCGCACGCGATCGTCGGCAACATCCTCGAGCGCGCGGGCCTCGGCGTGTTCGCGTGGGCCGACGTCGTGATCGGCGCGGTCGACAACCGCGAGGCGCGCGTGTTCATCAACTCGGCGTGCGCGCGCGTGCAGCGCAAGTGGGTCGACGGCGCGATCGAGGGCTTCTCCGGCGTCGTGCGCGTGTTCGAGCCGGCCGAGGGCGCCTGCTACGAGTGCACGATGAACAAGACCGACCGCAAGCTGCTCGCCGAGCGGCGGTCGTGCGCGCTGCTCGCCCGCGACGCGGTCGCCCGCGGCCACGTGCCGACGTCGGCGGTGACCGCATCGATCATCGGCGCGATGCAGGTGCAGGAGGCGATCAAGGTCGTGCACGGCCAGCCCACGCTGACGGGCGCGGGTCTGCACGTCGAGGGGCTCCGCTCGGAGACGACGCGGATCGGTTATCCGCGCCGCGACGACTGCATGGGCCACGACACGGTCGGCGAGCTCGTGCCGCTCGGCGTCGGCAGCGCGGACATCACGCTCGGCGCGCTGCTCGATCGCGCGGAGCGCGAGCTCGGCGCGGGCGCGGTGCTGGATCTGTCGCGCGACGTGATCGTGCGGCTCACCTGCCCCGATTGCGGACAGCAAACGCCCGGTCGCGCCGTACTGGGTGCCGTGCGCGAATCGCAGGCCGCGTGCCCGAAGTGCAAGACCCACCGCGTGGTCGAGATCGCGACGTCGATCGATCGCAGCGGCGAGATCGATCTCGCGCAGACGCCCGCCGAGCTCGGGCTGCCGCCGTTCGACGTGATCGTCGCGCGCAACGGAATGGATCGCTCGCGCGCCTGGCTGTTCGACGGCGACGCGCGCGCGGTCCTGGGACCGCTGTACGAGGAGGCGCAGACATGAGCTCGCTGGACACCCGCGCGATCGACGACAAGGAGCTGAAGGAGGCACCGTCGCCGAAGACGCGCCAGGAGTTCCGCGTGTTTCTCGCCGAGGCGGCGTTCGACCGCGCGGTCGCGCGCGGCACCGGCGACACGACGCGCGAGATCGGCGGCGTGTTGGTCGGCGAAGTGCTGCGCGACGCGGCCGGCCCGTACCTGCGCGTCGACACGACGATCGACGCGCTGCACGCCGACGAGAAGGGCGCCGAGCTGACGTTCACGCACGCGACGTGGGACCACATCCACAAGGAGATGGACGGCAAGCACAAGGACAAGCGCGTGGTCGGCTGGTACCACACGCACCCCGGCTTCGGCGTGTTCCTCTCGGATCGCGATCAGTTCATCCACAAGAGCTTCTTCAACCTGCCGTTCCAGATCGCGCTCGTGTACGACCCGAAGTCGCGCGAGCACGGCGTGTTCACGTGGCACGACAACGAGGTGCGGCGCGCGCGCCGTTACTTCATCGGCGAGCGCGAGCAGACGTGGGATGGCTCGCGCGCGCACGAGAACCCGGAGCGCGCGGCCGCCGCGGCGTCGTCGACGCACCTCAAGGCGGTGAACGACGACGATCACGATCGCGACGACAAGCCGGCGCGCGACAAGGCAGACGAGCCGCTGCTTCCGGCGTCGCTGACGACACTCGTCGTGACCGCGGCGGTGCTGATGCTGGTCGCGGGCTTCGTCGGCCACTGGGTGGGCGCGAGCTCGGGCAACGCGGCGCTCGCGCAGGCCGAGGCGGAGCTCGCGAAGGCGCACCACGAGGGCGAGCAGATCGCGCTGTCGTCGATCAACTCGGATCTGGTCGGCGTGCTGCGCGAGACGCTCGGGGATCAGGCGATGCACAAGCCAATCGGCGAGGCGATCGCGGCGATCGATGCGGCGATCAAGGGGCTCGAAGGCGGCACCGGCAGCGGCGCCGGCAGCGGCAGCGGCAGCGGCAGCGGCAGCGGCACCGGCACCGGCAGCGGCAGCGGCTCGGCGGTCGCGGCCAGCGGCGCCGGCAGCGGCTCGGCGGTGGCGGCCAGCGGCACCGGCAGCGGTGCTGGCAGCGCCGCGACGCTGGCCCAGCTCCGCGCCGCGCGCGAGACGCTCGCACGCCTCGCCGCCGCGCGCAGCGAGGAGACGACGCTGCTCGCCGCGCTCGAGCACAACGCCCGGGCCGATTCGGCGCTCAAGGCGGATCTCGCACACGATGTCGCCGAGCAACGCGCGGCGATGGGCGTCGTGCTGTCGGAGCTGGCCGCGACGACGGCGAAGACGGGTGACAAGGATCATGCGGCGCGCTTGCTGTCGCTGGCGGCGCATCTCGATCCGGGCAATCGCGCGCGCTACGAGCAGCAGCTGCGCGCGTTCGATCCGTCGGCGAGCCTGCCGCCGGGAGGTACGCAATGAGCGAGCACGACGAGCGCATCAAGATCGAGCGAGCCGAGCTGTTCGATCCCGAAGTGGACAAGGCACTCGCGCGCGATCACGCGCAGCGCGAGCGGATCGTCGCCGATGCGCCGCCGGTGTCGCCGGTGCGGCGCTTCCTGATGAATCCGCTCGTCTACTTGCCCGTGGCCGCGCTGCTCGGCGCGCTGCTCGCGTTCCGGCTGCTCGATCCGCAGATCCAGGACTTCCCGGTCGTCGGCGGCGAGGTCCAGCTCATCAACGCCGAGCCGTTCGACGGCGCGCCCGGCGTCATCGCGATGACGATCGGCAACCACGAGGTGTACGTCGACACCGGACGCGTCCAGCTCGATCCCGGCGCCGACGGCGAGCCGGCGTTCGCGAACGTCGACGCGATCAAAGTCGGCGACAAGATCGAGGTCGTCGGCGACGCCGAAGGCGGTCACCTGGTGGCCGGCGCGATCCGGCCGACCGCACGCAGCGGCTCGTTCGGCGCGACCGACAAGGCGTGGTGGCCGCTCGTCCTGTTCTTTCCGTTGACGGCGGCGTTCATCTCGCTCGGCCTCCTGCTCGCGGAGGGTTTCACCACGCGCAACTGGCTGCGCATGATCGAGCGCTCGATCATCGGCGGCTTCTTGTCGGCGCTGTTCTCGCTCATCGCGATGATCATCCCGGGCGGCATCGTGCTGTTGATCGGCCAGCACGTCTTGCAGAGCGAGATCGCGCATCGCACCGACGCGGCCATGTTCACGATGCAGAACGTCGGCGGGTTCACGTTCTGCGTGTTCGCGGCGTGCCGCGCGGCCGCGTGGGCCGGGGTCGGCGCCGCCGCGGGTCTCGGCATGAACCTCGTGCGCTCGACCAAGGCGCAGCTGCGCAACTCGATCATCGGCGGCGCGCTCGGCGGCGCGTTCGGAGGCGTGTTCTTCGATCCGATCGATCGCTGGGTGCGCACGTCGCTGTACACCACCAGCTCGACGTCGCGCCTGGTCGGCCTCATCGCGGTCGGCCTGTCGATCGGCATCTTCGTCGCGCTGGTCGAGCGGCTCGGCCGCGAGGCGTGGCTGCGCGTGCGCACCGGCCCGCTCGCCGGCAAGTCGTTCATCCTCTACAAGACGCCGACCGTGATCGGCAGCTCGCCGTCGTCGGACGTCTACCTGTTCAAGGACGCCGAGATCGACGCGGCGCACGCGACGATCCATCGGGTCGGCGTCGTCTACGAGATCGAGGACATGGCGAGTCGCATGGGCACGCAGGTCGGCGGCTCGCGCATCCGGCGCCGCCGGCTCGCGTCCGGCGACCAGATCATCTTGGGAAGCACGATCCTCGACTTCGAGGAGCGGCAGAAACGCACGCAGCAGGTGTGAGAACCAGAACCGGAGAACGACATGGAAGCGGTGCAGAAGCTCAAAGCCAACCTGAAGCTCGAGAACAAGCCGTGCGGCTGGTGCAACCAGGTCCTGCACGTCGGTGAGGACGCCGCGGTCTGCACCGCGTGTCAGAAGGAGCACCACGACCGGTGCTGGGAAGGCAAGGCCGGCTGCTCGACCGCCGGCTGCGTCAACGCGCCGCTCAAGCGGCTCGACGCCCAACCCCAGCCGGGCTACGGCGCGCCTGGCTACATGGGCGGGCCGGCCGGTGCCCCGCCGATGGTGGCCGCGCTACCGCCCGGCCTGATGCGCTGCCCGTCGTGCGGTAACGCGATCGCGATCGGCTCGGACATCTGCCCGATGTGCCGCGCGATCACGAGCCCCGACGGCATCTACCACGGCCCGAAGATCACCGCGCCCGGCGCGACCGCGTCGCTGGTGTGCGGCATCATCGGCCTGTTCATCTGCGGCGTCATCCTCGGCATCGTCGCGATCGTCAAGGGCAACGAGGCCAAGCGCGCGATCGCGTCGGATCCGACGTTCGGCGGCGGCGGCATGGCCACCGCCGGCATCGTGCTCGGCATCCTCGACCTGATCGGGTGGGCGATCATCCTGATGATGAGGCTGTCGGCGCACTGATGAAGGGCCGGCTCGCAGATCTCGCGCTCGCGGCGCTGGCGATCGGCCAGCTCGCGGCGGCGGCGTGGCTTACGCCCGCCGGCGATGCCGTCGCGCTTCCGGGCGGCTCGCCGCTCGGCGGCACGTGCTGGTTTCACGAGGTCTTCGGGCTGCCCTGCCCGTTCTGCGGCATGACGCGCAGCTTCGTCGCGCTCGCGCACGGCCGCATCGGCGATGCGTTCCGCTTCCACGCGGCCGGGCCGCTGCTCGCGGCGGCGATGGTCGTGTTCGTCGCGGCCGTCGCGATCGCGTGGGTGCGGCGCGCCCGGCCGATGTTCTATCGCCGCGGCTTCGCGGTGTCGTTTCAGATCGTCGCCATGGTCTGCGTGGCGACGGGTATCATCCAGATGGCGAGGAGCTGACGATGTCGCGGTGCTCGATCTGCTACACGGTGATCAAGGACGCCGAGGCCAAGACGGCGTGCCCGGAGTGCCAGCAGGACTATCACCAGAGCTGCTGGAACGAGATCGGCGGCTGCGGCACCTACGGCTGCAAGCAGGCCGCGGTGGCCGAGAAGCCGCCGGTGCCGGTGCTGGTCGGTCAAGGCTGGGGCGACACCAAGGAGTGCCCGAGCTGCGCCCGCCAGATCGGCTCGAGCTTGCTGGTGTGCGGATGCGGCGCGCGGTTCCCGTGGGCCGATCCGATGACGCACGCCGAGTACGAGACGTGGCGCGGCGACCAGCAAGCGCTGGCGAGCGCGCGCACGCTGCTGATCTGGATGTTCATCCTGTCGCTGTTCGTCGTGTGGTCGCCGCTGACCGGCGGCATCGCCGGGCTGTACGCGTTCTTCAAGCGCAAGCGGCTCGCGGTCGGCGGCGGCCCGTACCTCGCGATGGGCTACGGCAGCGCGGCGATCGGCGCGATCTTCACGCTCCTCATCGTGCTGGTGGCGATCGGAAAGTAGCCGCGCGTGGCAAAGGCGAAGGCCGCCCGGCCGATTCCGACGACGACCGTGTGCCCTCAGTGCCACGTCGCCGGGCCCGTGCGTCTCGCGCCTGGCCAATTGTGCGCGGCGTGCGAGGCGCAAGGCGCGTGGACGCGCATCGGCGAAGGCGGACCGCTCGTCATCGATCATGCCGCGATCGAAGCGGCCGAGCAGCGGCGCGCCGGCGAGGCCGCGGGCGAGCCGTGGTGGCGGCTCGTGCTCGCGAACCTGCCGCGCGCGGTGACGTTCGCGCTCGCCGCGGTCGCCGGGTGGTGCCTGGTCGTCCAGCTGTCGGCGCGGCCGCTCGGGCCGCTCGGCGTGCTGATCGCGGACATCAAGGCCTCGAACCGCAACAGCGCGCTCGTCGGCGGTGCGACGCTGGTCGCCGCGATCGTCATGCTCGTGCGGCTGCGCAAGCACCGCTACTTCCGCAGGCTGCCGCTCGTGCTGGCGCACGCGCTGGCGCTGGTGGTCGGCGCGGCCGCCCTCGTCCTCGGCCTGTCGGCGTGGCTCGTCGAGGGCGACTTCGGCGGCGCGTACACGACGATGCCGGCGCGCGAGCAGCTCGGCCTGCCCTCGCACGTCCAGCGCGTGCTCGACGCGACCGTCGTCGTGCTCGCGCCCGGCGCCGACGGCGACGCGCGCGAGCTCGCGCTCGGCACCGGCGCGGTGATCGCGAACGACGACGCGCGCGCGTGGATCGTGACCTGCAGCCACGTCGCGATCCCGTACGCCGCGGTCGGCACCTGGCGCAGCGCGCGCGCCGCGCAGCCGGTGTGGGTGCAGCTGTCGGACGGCCGCCAGGGCCCCGCGAAGGTGCGCTGGGTCGCGCCGCCGCCGATCGACGTCGTCGTGATCGAGCTGCCGATCGACCACCCGCCCGATCCGGTGCCGATCGCGGAGTCGAGCGACGTGCTGCAGACGGGCTCGCAGGTGCTGTTCGTGCCGCTGCCGTATCGCTCGGGCTGGCACGTCGTGCACGGCGCGCTCGAGCGCCGCGAGTCGCACCGCACGCCGGCCGGCGTCTACGATCTGCTGTACACCGATCTGCCGGTCATCCCGGGCGACAGCGGCAGCGGGCTCTACGACGCGCACGGCGACCTGGTCGGGCTCAACACGTGGACGCACTCCGAGGACGGCCGCGCCGAGGGCATCAGCCTGCCGTCGGAGACGATGCGCGGCCTCGTCGACGCGATCCGCGCCGGAAAACTGGAGGACAACTAGATGGAAAGCGTACGCCTCCGCCGACTCAAGGCCGATCACGAAGCGCTGCGCCGGCTCGCGCGCGTGCACCCGAAGATCCAGATCGAGGGCGTGTTCGGCAACCCGCCCGAGCGCTACCGCATCGTGCTCAAGGTCAAGTCGCTGCGCGAGCGCGGCGAGCAGATCGAGACGGTCGGCGAGCATCGGCTCGAGGTGACGATGCCGCAGGGCTACCCGCGCGACGCGCCGCTGTTCCGCATGCTGTCGCCGGTGTTTCACCCCAACATCGCGCCGCACACGGTGTGCATCGGCGATCACTGGACGGCCGGCGAATCGCTCGAGCACCTCGTGCAGCGCGTCGGCGAGATCCTCGCGTTCCAGAGCTACAACACGAAGAGCCCGCTCAACGGCCGCGCCGCGCAGTGGGTCGACGAGCATCGCGACCGGCTCCCGGTCGACGCCGAGGAGTTCTTCCTGGACACGTCGCACGCGCCGCCGGCGGCGGCCGAAACGGTCGCGTGCGCGAACTGCGGCGCGCGCGGGGTCGCGATGATGCCGTGCCGCGTGCAGCACCAGGTGTGCGGCGACTGCGCGATCAAGTGCGCGCGCTGCGGCGGCGTGCAGTGCCTCGCGTGCGGCGACAAGACGTGCATGACCTGCCTCGCCACCGCGACGCTTTGCAAGAACTGCGGGAACCCGGCGACTGCGGATCTGGTCTGCGATCAGTGGCACCCGCTGTGCGGCGACTGCGGCGCGCCGTGCCCGCGCTGCGGCAACGTGCAGTGCGTCGTGTGCGGCAGCTTCCCGTGCCGGGCGTGCGCGGCGCAGGCGTGATCGCGGTGTCAGGGCAGCGCTGACTTTCTGAGCCGTGCGTTCGCTGCCAGCGCGGGTTGCGCACGCCCCGAGGCGGGCACGTCCCGTGCAGCCTTGCGATGCCATGCAGTCCGCTTCGTGGTTGGTCATCGTGGTGGCCGCCAGTGCGTGCTCGTCGTCGGATAACTCCGACCCGTTCGGGCCGGCATCGTTCACGATCAACGGCTCGGGCGCCGCGGTCGTGGCACTGATGGGACCGTTCGACTCTCCCCCGAGGTGGTCCGTCGGCTTCTACGGGTCGTACGCGAACAGCTGCGACTGCATGATCGACAGCGCGACCGCGGAGATCTTGCTCGGCGCGCAGGCCAACGCGAGCTCGACGCCGAAGCCGCTCGCTCCGGGCGCGTATCCCGTGACGGCGTCGGGCCCGAACACCGTCACCATCGATATTCCGAACATCGAGATGACGCTGACGAGCGGCAGCGTGCAGATCACGCTGTCCACCCAGAGCCAGATCGAGGGAACGGTCAGCGCCGACGGCACGGGCTCCGGGTCGGAAGCGGTCCACGTCGAGGGTGCGTTTCGCGCAGGTAGTTGCGGCGAGTGAGCTATCGCGCCGCGGCGCGACGTGCATCGGCGAGCAACTCGGCCGCGTGGGCCTTCGCGCGCGCGGTGGCGTGGCCGCCGAGCATGCGCGCGAGCTCGTCCTTGCGCGCGCTGCCGGTCAGCTTGGTGACGTGGGTCTCGGTGCGGCCGGCGACCTCGGTCTTCGCGACGTGAAAGTGATGATCCGCGAATGCCGCGATCTGCGGCAGGTGCGTCACGCACAGCACCTGGCGCTGATCGGCGACCGCGCGGATCTGCGCGCCGACGACCTGCGCGGTCGCGCCGCCGATGCCGGCGTCGACCTCGTCGAACACGTAGGTGGCGACCTCGTCGGCGCGCCGCAGCGCGAGCTTCATCGCCAGCATGATGCGCGACAGCTCGCCGCCCGACGCGATCTTCGCGAGCGGCCGCGCCTCCTCGCCCTTGTTCGCCGCGAGCAAGAGCTCGACGCGATCGGCGCCGGTCGGCCCGAGCGCGCGCGGCTCGATCGCGACCGACAGCCGCGCGGCGGTCATCCCGAGCTCGGCGAGCGCGGCGCCGACCTGCTTCTCGAGCTCGCGCGCGGCCTTGCCGCGCCGGCGTGTCAGTGCCGTGGCCGCCGCGGTTGCCGCGCGCTCCGCCGCATCGCGTTCCGCGCGAGCCGCGGCGAGCCGATCGTCGCGGCCCGCGAGCGCCGCGAGCTCGGTGCGCAGCTGCTCGGCCTTCGCGATCACGTCGGCGAGCCCGCCGCCGTGCTTGCGCGCGAGCCGGCGCACGAGCGCGAGCCGGTCGTCGACCCACGCGAGCCGTTCCGGGTCCCCTTCGAGCTTGTCGGCGTACGCGCGCAGCCGATCGGCCGCGTCGTCGATCAGCGTCTCGATCTCGACGAGCTGGCGTGCCATCGGCTCGAGCGTCGGATCGACCTTGACCGCGCGCTCGACCTCGCGCGCCGCGGACGCGACGAGATCGCGCGCCGCCTGATCGCCCGAATACAAGACTTGCTCCGCGCCGCGCGCCGCGCGCTGGAGCTGATCGACCGAAGCCAGGCGTGCGCGCTCGAGCTCGAGCTCGACATCCTCGCCGGCGGCGAGCCCGGCGGCGTCGAGCTCCTCGAGCTGGAAGCGCACGTAATCGAGCCGCGCCTCGCGCTCGCGATCGTCGCCGCCCAGCGCGTCGACCGCCTCGCCACCCGCGCGCAGCTCGTCCCACGCCGCACCCATCGCCGCAGTTTCGGCTCGCGCCTCGCCGAACGCGTCGAGGATCTCGAGGTGACGCGCGGGATCGACCAGGCCCTGGTGCTGGTGCTGGCCCGCGAGATCGACGAGCAGCGCGCCGAGCTCGCCGAGCCGCGCCGCCGTGGTCAGCGCGCCGTTGACGTAGCACCGCCCTCGCCCGCCGCGCGCGATGATCCGGCGCACGAAGATCTGGTCCTCGACCGGCAGCCCCGCCGCTTCGAGCACGCCGGTGACGCGCGCGCGCAGATCATCCGGCACGTCGACGACCGCCTCGACGACGGCCTCGTCGGCGCCGGCGCGCGGGATGTCGGCGGACGCGCGCCCGCCGCGCAGCAAGTTCACCGCCTCGACGATCAACGACTTGCCCGCGCCGGTCTCGCCGGTGAGCACGTTCATGCCCGGCCCGAGCGCGAGCTCGACGTCGGACAGGATCGAAAAATTCGTGGCGCGCAGGTGTCGCAGCATCAGTGACCTCCGCGGACGCCCCAGTGCAGCTTGTCGCGCATGATGTCGAAGAAGCTCTGCTGCGAGGCGAACATCACGAGGGGGCGCGGCGCCTCGGTGAGCTCGACGACGTCGCCCGGGGAGAACGACGTGGCCCACTGGCCATCGACCGTGAGGATCACGCCGCGCGCGTCGCCCGCGAGGCTCAGGCGCAGCTTCGCGTTCGCGCCGATCACGAGCGGCCGGTTGGTCAGCGCGTGCGCGCAGATCGGCGTGAGGGTCATCGCGGCTTGCCCGGGCACCACGATCGGCCCGCCGGCCGCCATGTTGTAGGCGGTCGAGCCGGTCGGCGTGGCGACGATGAGGCCGTCGGCGCGATACGCGGCGATCAGCTGGCCATCGCAGTGCGCCTCGATCTCGATCAGCCGCGCCATCGCGCCCTGGTGCAGCACGGCATCGTTGAGCGCGGCGCGCACGACCGGCACGCCACCCGCCGGCGCGAAGCTGACCGCGATCCGCATCCGCTCGGTGCGCGCCAGCTTGCCGGCGAGCGCCGCCGCGAGCGCGGTCTTGGCCTCGGCCGGCGAGAACATCGCGAGAAAGCCGAGCTGGCCCAGGTTGATGCCCAGCACGGGCCGGCCGCGGTCGGCGACCAGGCGCGACGCCCGCAGCATCGTGCCGTCGCCCCCGAGCACGACCGCGATCTCGACGTGGTCGCCGAGCTGGGCCTCGGGCACGATCTCGGCGCCGCGCGGGCAGATCTGATCTTCGGTTGGAATGACCGGGACGTGGCCCTGCTCGCGCAGCCAGGGCACCAGCTCCTCCAGCAGCACGCCGGCCTCGGTCTTGTCCGGTTTGAGAATGAATCCGACGTGCACGGGCTTGTGGTACCACAACGGCCTGACACTGAACCGATTACCAGGTACCCGCCCAGCCTTGACAGGCGTTTCGCCCTCTTGTAGACGATCCGCTCCCCTACAGGGACCGCCTTATGATGACCACGCAGAAGAGCCACTGGCTCAGCAAAGAAGCCGGTGAGGCACAACGCGAGTGGTACGTGATCGACGCGACCGGCCACACGCTCGGTCGCCTCGCGTCGCGGATCTCGATGGTGCTGCGCGGCAAGCACAAGGCGACCTACACGCCGAACGTCGACATGGGCGACTTCGTGATCGTCCTCAACGCGGGCGGCGTGCGTCTGACCGGCACCAAGCCGGACAAGAAGCTGTACCGGCACCACACGCTGTTCCCGGGCGGTCTGAAGACGCGCCTCGCGAAGGACGTCCTCGCGACCGATCCCGAGCGCGCGATCCGCGAGGCCGTGTGGGGGATGCTGCCGAAGGGCCCGCTCGGCCGCCGCATCATGAAGAAGCTGAAGATCTATCGCGGCGCCGAGCACGAGCATACGGCGCAGAAGCCGCGCGTCCTCGAGGTGAAGAACTAATGTCCACGACCCAGCACAGCTCGAAGACGTACGCCACCGGCCGCCGCAAGACCGCGGTCGCCCGCGTGTGGCTCACGCCCGGCGAAGGCCGCTTCATCATCAACGACCGCAGCGACGAGGACTACTTCGCGCGCCCGGTTGCCCGCATGGTCATCCGCCAGGCGCTCGAGGAAGTCGCGCTGCTCGCGCAGTACGACATTCACGCGACCGTCGCCGGCGGAGGCGTCGCCTCGCAGGCCGGTGCGATTCGCCACGGCATCACCCGCGCGCTGATGAAGATCGACGGCGAGCTGCGGCCCAAGCTGAAGGCGGCCGGCTACGTCACCCGCGATCCTCGTAAGAAGGAGCGCAAGAAGTACGGTCAGAAGGCAGCTCGCGCGCGCTTCCAGTTCAGCAAGCGTTAGAACAATTACCGCCAAGGCGCCAGGGACGCCAAGACGCCAGAAGACTCTGTTTTGGCGCCTTGGCGTTTCTGTTTTGGCGCCTTGGCGGTAATTCTGCTTTCTCCTCCGCACCGTGTACGCTGAGCGGGGGTGACCAGGCTCGGCCGCTACGAGATCGTGCAGCCGCTCGGACGCGGCGGGATGGCGGAGCTATTCCTCGCGCGCGCCACCGGCATGCAGGCGTTCGAGCGCCACGTCGTCATCAAGCGCATCCGGCCCGAGATCGCCGCCGACTCGCGCTTCGTGCAGATGTTCCTCGACGAGGCGCGGCTCGCGGCGTCGCTGCATCACCAGCACATCATCCAGGTCCACGACGTCGGCGAGCAGGACGGCGCGTACTTCTTCGCGATGGAGTACATCCACGGCGAGGACCTGCGCGCGATCATCACGAAGGTCAGCGAGCGCCGCGAGATGGTCCCGCTCGAGATCGCGTGCCAGATCATCGCGGCGGCCGCCGCCGGGCTGCACCACGCACACGACAAGGTCGGCCCCGACCGCAAGCCGCTCGGGCTCGTCCACCGCGATGTCTCGCCCGGCAACGTGCTCGTCGGCTACGACGGCGGCATCAAGCTCCTCGATTTCGGGCTGGCGAAGGCGGCGCACCGCAGCTCGGCGACGACGCGCGCCGGCGCGCTCAAGGGCAAGGCCGGCTACATGTCGCCCGAGCAGTGCCGCGGCGTACCGCTCGATCGCCGCAGCGACGTGTTCACGCTCGGCATCGTGCTCTACGAGCTGCTCACCGCGCGGCCGCTGTTCAAGGCGATGAACGACTACATGACGATGGCGGCGATCGTCCAGAGCGACGTGCCCCCGCCGTCGACGCTGCGCGGCGACATCCCGCGCGAGCTCGACGAGATCGCGCTGCGCGCGCTCGCGAAGGATCCCGGCGCACGCTTCCAGAGCGCGGACGAGCTGCGCGCCGCGATCGAGCGGTTCATGACCGACGCGCAGCTGCGCAGCTCGACCAAGCGCATCGCCGATTACATGAAGCACCTGTTCGGCGAGCGCCCCGAGCCGTGGCTCGAGCCGAAGGCACTGCCGGCCGAGCCGGCCGTCGAGGCGCGGGCGCCGACGCGCGAGGGCATCGTCGAGCCGCCGTCGAGCCCGGAGGCGACCACCGTCACCGCGACGTCGCCGCTCGCGCTCGCCCACGCGATGGTGACCGGCGAGCCGCTGCACGGGGAGTTCGCCGACGAGTCCGCCACGATCCTCGAGCCGCTGCCGGACTTCGCCGGCGAGGACGGCCACACCGCGGCGACCAAGGTCGCGAGGCCGATCATCGTCCAGGACGAGGACGAGCTGTCGACGACGAGCCAGGAGGTGACGAAGCCGACCCAGCCGACCCAGCCGACCCAGCCGACCCAGCCGAAGGGCGAGCCGCTCGACGACGCGCCGACCATGATCGCGCCGCCGATCATCGAGCAGTCGAGCCCGATGTACCTCGGACCGCCGGCGCCGGCGCCGATGCAGACCACGGCGGTGGGACGCGCGCTCGGCCAGAACCCGCTCGGCATCGCCGCGGCGTTGCTGCTCGTCGTCGCGCTCGCCGCGATCGCGATCGCGATGTGCGGCACGCACGGCCAGCCCGCAGCCACGCCGGCGCCACCCGATGCCGCGGTCCCCGACGCCGCGCCGGCCCTGGCGCCCCCGCCCGACGCCGCGCCCGAAGCCACCCCGCCGGCCGTCGTGAAGCCGAAGAAGCCGCGGCGGCTGCACTAGCTGAGCTCTAGTGATTCGTCACATTCCGGCTGGCTACTCCGCGCAGAACGCGCGGCCGCGCCGTGGATCCTGTGGACAGCGCCGACCGTCGACACTCGTGGGATGCGCTGCCCACAGGCTCCACCGCGCCGGACGAGAGCG